>DASUIK010000092.1:0-15137 GCA_036279795.1 Burkholderiaceae bacterium
GTGGCGCTGATGGACACGCTGCAGGTGAGCCGCTTTGCGATGTGTGGCCACGACCGGGGCGGCCGTGTGGCGCACCGTTTGGCGCTGGACCACCCCAACCGCCTGGAGCGGCTGTGTGTGATCGACATCGCCCCCACCTTCGACATGTACGCCGCCACCGACATGGCCTTTGCTCGCGCGTACTACCACTGGTTCCACCTCATCCAGCCTGCGCCCCTGCCCGAAACCATGATCGGCGGCGACGCCCGCGCCTACCTGCACGCCAAGCTGGGCGGCTGGGGCGCCGGTGGCCTGGCCCACATCGAGCCCGGCGCCCTGGCCGAATACGAGCGCACCTTCTGCCGGCCTGAGGCCATCCACAGCGCCTGCGAGGACTACCGCGCCAGCGCCGGCATCGACCTCGAACACGACCGCATCAGCCGCGAACGAGGCGACCGAATCGCGTGCGAGACCCTGGTGCTCTGGGGCGCCAAAGGCGTGGTGCATCGCCTCTTTGACCCCCTGGCCTTGTGGCGTGCGCAGTGCGCTGCCACGGTGAGTGGTCACGCCATGGACGCCGGCCACTTCATCCCCGAAGAACAGCCCGAGGCCACCGCCGCCGAGCTCCACACCTTTTTTGGAAAGACCGCCCCATGATCGTTGTCCACCACCTCAACCACTCGCGCTCGCAGCGCGTGTTGTGGCTGCTTGAAGAACTGGGTGTGCCCTACCACATCGAACGCTACGAGCGCGACCCCAAAACCATGCTCGCACCGCCCGCGCTGCAAAAGGTGCACCCGCTGGGCAAGTCGCCCGTCATCACCGACGGCAAGCTCACCGTGGCCGAGTCCGGCGCCATCCTCGAATACCTGGTGGAGCGTTATGGCGAAGGCCGCTTCGTGCCGCCGGTGGGCACATCCGAACACCTGCGCTACCGCTACTGGATGCACTACGCCGAGGGCTCGCTGATGTCGCCCCTGCTGATGAAGCTGGTGTTCGATCAGGTCGAAAAAGCGCCCATGCCCTTCTTCGCCAAACCCATCGCCAAGGCGATTGCCGCCAAGGTCAAAGGCGCCTTCGTCAGCCCCAACATCGAACGCCACCTCGACTACCTGGAAGGCGAGCTGCAACACGCCGACTGGTTTGCCGGCCGCGAATTCAGTGCCGCCGACGTGCAGATGAGTTTCCCCCTCGAAGCCGCCGCCGCCCGCGCCGGCCTCAACAACAGCCGCCCCCGCCTCATGGATTGGCTGCAGCGCATCCACGCCAGGCCGGCTTACCACCGGGCGCTCGAGAAAGGCGGGCCGTTTGAGATTTTGGGGTGAGTGGCAGCCGGTTGGTTGATGGGCGCGGTTCGGAATGGGTTTTCTGCGCGTGTCAGCTTGAGGCGGGAAGTGGCACGATCCAACGCACGCCAGTCCTCCGGGTACCCGACATTCGCATGGACTCGCCTACAAAGCGCCACCAAGATGGGTCACCAACTTGCCCAACGCCGCTACACCAACAGGTGGGTGCGCGAGCCAGGGCAGCACGTAGGTTTTTTGGGCCAGTTCATTTTCAACCCTTGTCATTTGCTTGGCTTCGCCCGTCAATCTGGCTTGCAGCAGCGGGTCGTGTGTGTCGGCAGCCAATAGGCTCTTGTTGATGACCCAGGCAAAGGGCTCAATTTGAGCTCGTCGAAGGTCTTCTTGCAGTGCCTCAGCCTGCAGCACCGGCGTGGTTTCCGGTAGGGTAACTAAAATGATCTTCGTGTAGTCGGGGTCCTGCAGTCGCATCAGCGGTGTGACCAATCGAGCTGTGCCGTGACTTTCGAGCTCCCGCACCATCTGCCGGTGGTAGGCGCCGGTGGCGTCCATCAACAACATGGAGTGACCGGTAGGGGCTGTGTCCAACACCACAAATGCGCTGCGCGCTTCGCTCACCACCCGGGAAAACGCATGAAAGACGGCCACCTCTTCTGTGCACGGTGACTTCAGGTCTTCCAGCATCAAAGCCCGTTCCTGCTCATTGAGACCTGCCCCCTTGGTGGCCATGATTTTGTCGACGTAGCGCTGGGTCTCAACGATCGGGTCAATGCGGTCGACGCGAAGGCCCTCCACTGCGCCATTCAGTGTGCCGGCCAAGTGGGCAGCCGGGTCAGTGGTGCTCAGGTGCACGGTCTTGCCACGTTGAACAAGCCCCAATGCGAGGGCTGCTGCCACCGTCGTCTTGCCAACACCGCCTTTGCCCATCACCATGATGAGACCGTGTCCTGCCAACGCCAGCGAATCCGCCAAGTCGGCCAGGCCCATTCCCTGCCTCATCGGTTGCATGGTCATGTCCGTCTTGTCCCGGTTTGCATGCTGGTTGTCGACCAGCAACGCACGCAGGGCCTGCAGTCCAACGGTATCGAAGGCGCGCAAAGGAACCTGGTCCTGCGGGAGCTGACGCAAGTTATCAGGCATATCGTTCAGGGCTTGCGCTCCCAACGCCTCGAATGCATTCGCAACTTCGTCGGCGTGGTTGCTCGCATGGAAAACGCCATTCACGACGAGTCGTTGATTGCTCAGGCCCAGCTCCTTCAGCTCATCGCATGTGCGTGATGCCTCTGCCATGGCGCCTTTGTCGGGGCGAGTGACCAGAACCACCGAGGTCAACGCTGGGTCGGACAAGGCGTCCATGGCGGCCTTGAAGCGGATCTCTTGCATCTTCAATCCGCTGTGGGGGCCAAGGCAAGACGCCCCCTTGTCGTTGTTGGCCAAAAAGCCGCTCCAGGCTTTGGGCAGGCTCAGCAAGCGCAGTGTGTGTCCAGTCGGAGCCGTGTCGAAAACAATGTGGTCGTACGCCTGGTTTTTTTCAGCCAGGAGCGACGAAAACTCATCAAAGGATGCGATTTCGGTCGTGCAGGCGCCTGACAGTTGCTCACGCACAGTGGAGATTTCTTCGGTGGTCGCTTCACGCGCCATCTGGTCTATGACCCTCTGGCGATAGGCCTCGGCCGCTGCGTCCGGGTCAATGTTGAGCACGGACAATCCGGGTGCGCCAGGCACGGGCGTGGGATGGTTGCTGAGTGGCACGCCCAGCATCTCATCCAAGTTGGAAGCAGAGTCGGTGCTGACCAACAGCACCTTCTTGCCGCAGTCTGCCAGATGCAGTGCCACTGCCGTGGACAACGATGTTTTGCCCACCCCGCCTTTGCCGGTGAAAAACAGGTGCCGGGTTGGAGCGTTCAGTAGGTTCAGTGGCTTGGGCCGCAACCAGAGCTCCACTTTTTCGTGGTTGGGAATGCCGCCGCTGTGAACGAGTTTGCCATCGACCAGCACTGCAGGTGTGGCATGGACTCCAAAGCGTTCTCGTGCTTCTGTGCTCACGTCCAGAGAGATGTTGACTGGGATGCCCAAGTCCTTGGCCACGCGCTCTACCAAACCAGCGGTGCTGTGGCACTTGCTGCACCCAGAACCCAAGACAACGATGTCCATACAGACTTCTCCAAGTTGAACCGCAGACAACGCCCCACGCTTGCGAGCGACAACAGGCGCGTCACACGTCTGTCATAAAATAATTCCAGAATCATTGTATTATTTCCGGATGCAAGAAACTGATGTTGTTCGCTCACTTGCTGCCCTGGCGCAAGAAGTTCGCTTGCGGGTCTTTCGTGCCCTGGTGGTGGCGGGCAAGGATGGGCTCACGCCAGGTGCCATCCTGGAGCGGCTTGGGATGACGCCGGCACTCTTGTCCTTCCATTTGAAGGAATTGGTGCAGGCCGGACTGGTGACACAGGAGCGTCAAGGGCGCAACTTGATTTACCGCGCATCGTTCGATTCGATGAACAAGCTTTTGGGCTACCTCACCGAAAACTGCTGCGCTGGCGAGGCCTGTTTGTCAGCCGATGCCACCGCTTGCCACTGCTGAGAAGGAAATCACCATGAAGAGATTCCATGTCCATGTTCACGTCGACGATTTGGCCAAGAGCGTCGCCTTCTATTCCAAGCTGTTTGCCGCCGAACCGACACGGATGGAGCAGGATTACGCAAAGTGGATGATTGAAGACCCCCGTGTGAACTTCGCCATTTCCACGCGTGGCTCCAAGCTTGGTCTCGACCACTTGGGCTTTCAGGTCGACGATGCTGCTGAACTCGCACAACTCAAAGAGCGCGCCGAGTTCGCGGACATGGCCCTGCTAGACGAAGGGCTGACCAGCTGCTGCTACGCGCGCAGTGAAAAGCACTGGGTCACCGACCCTCAGGGCATTGCGTGGGAGCACTTCCACACGCTGGGCAACATTCCCGTGTTCAACGAGGCCGACAAGCCTTTGGCGGCGGGCGCATGCTGTGCACCAGAGCTCGCTGCAACCAAGTCCGAATCCGCCTGCCGCGCTCCCGCGACGGCGTCTGCCGCCAAACCTGCCTGCTGCGGCCCGAAGTCATCAACGTCGTCATCGTGCTGCTAACCCATGACCACCAACTTACCGCTGAACGTTCTGTTCCTTTGTACTCACAACTCGGCACGCAGCATCTTGGCCGAGGCCTTGCTCAATGACATGGGAAAGGGCGAATTTAAAGCGTATTCCGCCGGCAGCAGCCCCCGGGAGAATCAACAACCCAACCCCTTGGGGCTGCTGGCCCTGCAACACGCTGGTGTCTCGATTGAAGGACTTCGCAGCAAGAGCTGGGATGAGTTTGCGAGCCCTGATGCTCCAAAGATGGACCTCATCATCACTGTCTGCGATAACGCCGCAGGTGAGGTTTGCCCCATCTGGCCGGGCCACCCCGCCACGGCGCATTGGGGATACGCCGACCCATCCGAAGGAGACGGCTCTGACGCAGAGAAACTGGAAGCCTTCCGCAAGACCATGCATGCAATGAAGCGTCGTCTGGAACTCCTCATCGGTCTGCCGAAAGACAAGTTGGAAAAGGGCGTTCTCCAAGGAACCGCCCGTGACCTCGCCAAGCGCTGAGTCCCACATGAGCGGAAATCAAAGGACGGCTGGGAAGCAGGCGGTGGCCGCGCCCATGAGCGTGTTCGAACGGTATCTGACCGTCTGGGTGTTTCTGTGCATCGTGGCAGGGATCGCCCTTGGGCAACGCTGGCCAGACGTGTTTCAGTCCATTGGACGCATGGAGGTTGCCCAGGTGAACCTGCCGGTGGGTTTGCTCATCTGGGTGATGATCATTCCCATGCTGGTGAAGGTTGACTTTGGCGCACTGGGGGAGGTACGCAAGCATGTAAAGGGCATTGGCGTGACCCTGTTTGTGAACTGGCTTGTCAAGCCGTTTTCAATGGCATTTCTGGGTTGGTTGTTCATTCGCCATTGGTTTGCCCCGCTTCTGCCGCCTGACCAACTTGACAGCTACATCGCAGGACTGATTTTGCTGGCCGCAGCCCCTTGCACGGCCATGGTGTTTGTTTGGAGCAGATTGACCGGCGGAGATCCGTTGTTCACGCTTTCGCAGGTGGCGCTGAATGACAGCATCATGGTGATCGCGTTTGCCCCGTTGGTCGCGTTCCTGCTTGGGCTCTCCGCGATCACCGTGCCATGGGAAACGCTGCTGACATCGGTGGTGCTCTACATCGTGATACCTGTCATCCTGGCTCAGTGGCTGCGCAAAACACTGCTGGCCAAAGGCACTGACGCCTTTGAGGCAACGATGGCCAAGATTGGGCCCTGGTCCATCACAGCCCTCTTGGCGACGCTGGTCTTGCTTTTTGCCTTCCAAGGCGAAGCGATATTGAAGCAGCCCTTGGTGATTGGCCTGTTGGCCGTGCCCATACTGATCCAGGTTTTTTTCAACTCGGCGTTGGCCTATTGGCTCAATCGCGCCGTAGGTGAAAAGCACAACATTGCCTGTCCCTCTGCGCTGATTGGCGCCTCCAACTTCTTTGAACTGGCGGTGGCTGCGGCAATCAGTCTGTTCGGGTTCAACTCGGGCGCTGCACTTGCAACTGTGGTGGGTGTGTTGATAGAAGTGCCTGTGATGCTGTTGGTGGTGTACATCGTGAACAACAGCAAGGCTTGGTACGAGCGGCGCTGAACACAGTTTCCTCGGAACTGTTGAACTGCGCGGGAGCTGGCATTCGTCAACGTCAGCTGTCGCTGCGGATCCGATATTCGGTGGCTCCGCGTGTTTGGCTTACGTCGTTGTCAAACCCGATCGCCAACGAACAGCCAGTGAGCCAACAGGCAGATCCACCGCAGCGACCCACCAGCCCACCCATCCACCCTGTCCTAAAATCGGTCCCGCACCGAAAGAACCGTCATGGCCGCAGCCATGGAAGGCTTTCATTCTTGCAGCCAAGTGTGGTGAAGATATGACCAAGCCTTTCATTTCTCTGTGCCCCGAGATCACGCGGGCCGATGCGTTCCACCTCATGGACTGGTTGGAAGACGAGCAGGTGACGCGCTACCTGAGCGATTCGCGCCACGTCTCCCGGTTCATTGAACAAGTGGTCGGGCGGGTTCAGTTGCCGATCCTCACCCATCTCTTCAACCAGGGCGGCCGCTTTTTCATGGCCTGCGACCGGCACGACGTGCCGGTGGGTTTTGTGCGTTTGGTCAAGAACGAGGCGGACTGCGAGATGGTCCTGGTCATCGGTGACCGCGACAACTGGGGGCGCAAGCTGGGTGCCAGTGCGATCCGCGAAGGCATGAAGCTGGCGTTTTTGGAGATGCGGGCGGAGCGCTTGATCGCCAAGATCCATGCGGACAACACACGCTCGCTCAAGGCGTTCGAGCGCTGCGGCTTTCTGCTCCACAACGATGCGCCCGCGTTGAAGTCTCTCTCCATGAACTCGGAGCATTACCTGCGGCTGTTGCGCGAAGGCGCTGCGGGTGATGCCACCGGCATACACATCACCGAAGTAGACCAGGCGCGGCTGAGAAACCTGTTGGCGCTGGCCCACCCTTCGGCGGTGTTTGAGCTCGAGCATGAGGTTGAGCGGGCCACCGTGGTGGAGCCGCACCGGGTGCCACAAGACGTGGTGACGATGAATTCGCGGGCCGTGGTGCGTCTGGATGGCGAGACGGTGGAGGTGGCGCTGGTCTACCCCGAAGAGGCGGACGACAACGCCGGCAAGTTCTCGGTGTGCTCCGACGTGGGCACTGCCATCCTGGGCTACAAGGAGGGCGACGCTTTTGACTGGCGCATGACCCACCGCACACGCCACGTTCGCATCGAAAAAGTGCTGTACCAGCCGGAAGCGGCGGGCCACTTCCACCTGTGAGGTGTCTCCCAGACCACACCGCGCTCACTGCGGTGATGTGGTCAGGGGTGGTCTCGTTTCACCCCGCCCCGTGGCACTTCTTGTACTTCTTGCCGCTGCCACACGGGCACGGGTCGTTGCGGCCGGGTTCGGCTTCCTTGCGCACGGTTTCCACACGCGGGCCGATGTTGCGCCAGATTTCGGCCAGGTCGTACACCGCCCAGATGCCTTCGCCAAACAGGTTGATGCGGTCCTCGCTCACGCTGGGCGGGCCATCTTCCTTGTACATCGAGATGGTGGGTTCGCCGGTATCGTCTTCGCTCAGGGCGACGATGGTTTCCAGCGATTCGTCCAGCCATTTGGCGGCGTCGCGGTCGCGCGGCGGCGCCCATTCCTCGGGCCAGTTTTCCACGGCGAACATGAAGCCCAACGCCCACACCTGGCCAAAGCTGGGCAGGGGGTCGTCGCCCATGTCGGCGCGTTCTTCGTCGCTCAGGCAGGCCACGGCACCCCGGATGTCCACCACCTCGGGCGAGTAGGCGCGCTCGTCGTCCAGCGATTCCACCGGCGTGCTCAGGGACTGCGCCACCTCGTTCCAGCGGCGAGTCCACAGCGTCATGAACTGGTTGAACTGGGCTTCATCCTGGAACAGGCTGCTGGTGGCGATGCCGCCGTTGTCGCCGTCACCAAAGAGCACCGGGAAGTACTCGCTGGGCAGGATGACCCGGCGGCAGCAGACCAACGCAGCGATGAAGCCTTCGCAGAACTCCCACTGCGGGATTTCGTCGTGGCGTTCGCGCAGGCCATCCAGGATGCTGTCCAGGGCGTCGAAGTCGTCGGGCGACATCGCTGTGGAAGGGGCGTTGCTGGGCGCAGTGGTATCGGTGTTCATCGCGGCGTGTCGGTCGGTAACGGGGCGCCAAGTGTACGGCGATAGCGGCTTATGATGGCCGCCAACCGACCGCAGGAGCGCCGCATGCTGGACAAACTCAACCACCTTTACCCGGTGCGCTACACCGCCCTGGGCGTGTGTGTGGTGGCCGCGCTGTTGAGCCTGTTCACGCTGATCGCCTTTGGCAAGGGGCTGTTGGCCTTGCTGGTGTTTGGCGGCCTGAGCGTGGTGGGCGTGCGCGATCTGCGGCAAGGGTACAGCGCGGTGCGGCGCAACTACCCGGTCATTGGCAACCTGCGTTTCATGCTGGAAAAAATCCGGCCCGAGATGCGGCAGTACTTCATCGAGAACGACACCGAAGCGACGCCTTTTTCGCGCTCGCAACGCAGCCTGGTGTACGCCCGCGCCAAGGGCGAAACCGACAAGCGACCTTTTGGCACCCAGCTCGATGTGAAGGCTGACGGCCACGAGTGGCTGAACCACGCCATGGTGCCCAGCGTGATCGACAGCCACGACTTTCGCCTCACCATCGGCGGGCCGGCCTGCACCCAGCCGTACGACGCGAGCGTGTTCAACATCTCGGCCATGAGTTTTGGTGCGCTCAGCGCCAACGCCATCCAGTCGCTCAACGCGGGCGCCAAGAAGGGCCGTTTTGCGCACGACACGGGCGAAGGTTCGATCTCGGCCTGGCACCGCGTGCACGGCGGCGACTTGATCTGGGAGATTGGCTCGGGCTACTTTGGCTGCCGCAACGACGACGGCACATTCAACGCCGACAAGTTCCGCGCCAACGCGCTGGACCCGCAGGTGCGCATGATCGAGGTCAAGCTCAGCCAAGGTGCCAAACCCGGCCACGGGGGCGTGTTGCCGGGCGCCAAGGTGACGGCCGAGATCGCCGCCGCGCGCGGTGTGCCCGAGGGGCAGGACTGCGTGTCGCCCGCAGCGCACAGCGCGTTCTCCACCCCCCTGGAGCTGATGGACTTCATCGCCCGTCTGCGCGCCTTGAGCGAGGGCAAGCCGGTGGGCTTCAAGTTCTGTGTGGGCCACCCGTGGGAGTGGTTTGGGCTGGTCAAGGCCATGCAACAAAGTGGCATCACGCCCGACTTCATCGTGGTCGATGGCGCGGAGGGCGGCACCGGCGCCGCGCCGCTGGAGTTCACCGACCACGTGGGCGCGCCGCTGCAGGAAGGACTGCTGCTGGTGCACAACACCCTGGTGGGCGTGAACCTGCGCGACCGCATCAAGATCGGCTGCGCCGGTAAGGTGGTCAGCGCCTTCGACATTGCCCGCGCCATGGCCATGGGTGCCGACTGGTGCAACAGCGCGCGTGGCTTCATGTTTGCACTGGGTTGCATACAGGCCCAGGCCTGCCACACCGGCCACTGCCCCACCGGCGTGACCACCCAAGACCCGCTGCGCCAGCAGGCGCTGGACGTGAACAACAAGACCACGCGGGTGTTCAACTTCCACCAGAACACGCTCAAGGCCTTGCAGGAGCTGGTGCAGGCCGCCGGCCTGCCACACCCCAGCAGCATCACCGCCCACCACATCGTGCGCCGCGTGAACGAGAACGACGTGCGCCTGCTCTCCAACCTGCTGCCCCAGGTGCGCCCCGGCGCCTTGCTGCAAGAAAGCACCGAAGGTTTGCACCGCGTGTTCACCGAGTTCTGGGCACCGGCGCGGGCGGACCGGTTTGGGATGGGCGCAGGCCCGCTTTAAACGGCCAGATCGATCTGCTGCAGCGCCCCAGCGCCGCCGTCTTCGCGCAGGTACACACCGGTGCTGCGCACCTCGCCCAAGGTCTGGTTGGTGGCGTCGCGTAACGAGAATGGGCTGGCCACGCGGCCCAGGTAGAGTGCGCCCACGTTGGCCTCGCGCAGGCTGCGCAGGCGGTCCTGGCCTTCAGCGTCCTTTTGCCACACCTGCAGCTGCTCGAACGCGCGGTCGTTTTCGTCTATCCAGCCGTTGCCGTCGTCGTCCAATGCGGCCAGGTCGGCAAAGCCGTCGCCGCTCAAGGCGCCAAACAGCTCGCGGCCGTCGTCCACGCTGCCGTTGCCGTTTTTGTCGAGCACCAGAAAGCCGCTGCCGGCGCCCACAAAGGCCATGTTGTCGAGATTGCCATCGGCGTCCAGGTCGAAGTCGAGGCGCAGGTCGGACAGCTCGCCGGCAGGACCATCAAAGTGGATGACCAGCGGATCTTTGAGCAGCGCGTCGCCGGCGCGCAGCGAGACGCTGCTGGTCTCCAGGTACTCTCGTCGCATCTCCAGCGACAGGGCGAAGTTGATCTCACGGCCGTCGCTGGTCTTGACCTTGCCTTCCACCTGCACCTGGGTGTGCTGCGCCTCGTAGCGGGTTTCCGTCCGGTCGTAGCTCAGGCCCCAGCCCGCGCGTTGTGCGGCAGGGGTGGCGGTGGGGCTGCCTTGCGGCGCTGCTTGGGCGTTCAAAGCTTCGGCGCGGAAAAGGCGCACCTTGCGTCCCGTGATCAATTCAACCAGTCGGATGAGCGGCTCCAGCTTGGGGTCCACGGTCGCTTCGCCGTCTGGCGCCGCAGGGCTGGTTGCTGCGCCTTGGGCCGGTGCAGACGGTGCAGCGGCGGGGAAACTGCGTGGCAATGCCTGCGCCAGCGCGGAGAGGTGGGTCACCATGGACGTGGCGCTGGTGCGGCTGCTGTCGCGGTTCAGCTCCAGGCGCTGGCTGCCGTTCCACACGCGCAGCTGCTCTTGCACGCGCTGGTGAGACACCTCGCTGTGCTGGCTGGCCATGACCACGCTGGCGGTTTCGATTTTCATGGTTCTGCCGAAATCGGCCTTTGCCGCCGCGGCTTGAGCGCGGACCGACAGACGGCGACCGCTTCAAGCGGCGGGGGACGCTGCGTCGAAGAAACGGTGGGTGTTGCGCCCGGCGGTTTTGGCCGCATACATGGCATGGTCGGCCGCGGCCAGCAGGTCGGTGGCGTTGCCGGCGTCGTTTGGGTAGCTGGCGATGCCGATGCTGCAGCCCAGGTCCAGTTGCAAGCCTTCAAAGCGCACAGGTTCACCCAGCACCTGCAGCAGCTTGTTCGCGATGGCGTCCAGCTGTTCCGGGGTGGCCGGCGCACCCAACAGGGCCACAAATTCGTCGCCTCCGATGCGAGCCACGGTGTCCACCTCTCGCAGCACCGCCTGCAGCCGCCGGGCCACGGTTTGCAGCACCACGTCGCCCACTTCGTGGCCATGGCGGTCGTTGATGATCTTGAAGCGATCGAGGTCGATGAACAACACGCTCACGGTCTGCGGAAAACGCCGGGCCTGGGCGAGGGCCTGGTCCAGCCGCTCCTGGAACTTGCGCCGGTTCGGCAGGCCTGTCAGCGGGTCGTGCTGGGCCAGGTGTTCCAGCTCGTCCTGGTTGTCGCGCAGTTCGCTGATCTGCTCGCTGATCTGCAGGCGCATGTCGCGGAAGGCGCGGGCCAGATCGCCGATCTCGTCTCGCCGCTCGACCGGCAGCGCCCCCGCGGGCAGGCCGCTGGCCACCAGCCGGGCCGCGTGGCTGATGGCGTTGATGGGACGGGTGAGCGCGCGGCCCATCCACAGGGCCAACAGCAGGCTCAGCGCACACAGCGCGAGCACGATTTGCAACATCTTCTGGCCCAGCCGGTTGGATTCGGCCAACACCGCGTCCATGGGCTGGGACAGGCCCAGCGTGAGCCGTGTTTCGGGTGAGCGGACCTTCAGTGGTTGGCTCATGAAGGCAGCGACCACGGGCTGCTCGGCGTGGGCTCCCTCGTGGGACTCGAACACCGCGACGTTGCTGTCGCCGCGCACCACAGGCCCCGTGGCAGCGAATTCGTCCTGTATCAGGATGCGCCGGCCTCGGTCGAAGCCAAAGGTTTTGGCAGGGTCGGGGTGGATGAGGATGTCGCCTTGGTGGTTGGCGAAGTACAGCTGGATGCTCTCGGGCATGTCCTTGGCCATCAGCTCGAAGGTGCCGTTCAAGTCGATGTTGATGACCGCCACGCCAAGGGCGCGTCCTTGCCCGTCCAGCACCGGACGGGCCAACTGCAGTGAAGGTTTGTCCACGCCGAGGTGTGCGCCGCGTTCGTGGTTGATGGCCACGCGCGACATGTAGGTCTGGTTGGGCCCAAGCTGCAGCGTCTGCGAGACGTAGTCGAAGTGTCCTTTTTCCTGCAAATCGTCTTCCGCCAACACCATGGGTCCCTGGGCGCCACGGTCCACGCGCACCCGCTCCATGCCGTGCTGGTCGGCAGCAATCAGCCGCACCTGGAAGTAAGACGGCTGCGATTGCAGCATCAGGACCATCAGCTCCTGCAAGGTTTGCTGCTGTGCTGTTGTGCCGGGCCCTTGCAGCAGGGCACGAGCGGCGGGGTGGTCTGCCACCAGCACGAGGTCGCGCTCGATTTCCTCGCGTGCCAGGGCCACGCGGCGTGCCAGCACCAGGGTGGAGGTCAACAGCCGGTCTTTGGCGGCGTTCACCAGCAGGGTGCGGCTGGCTTCAAAAGCGTAGTAGCCAGTGAGGCCGGCGGCCAGTGCGCCGGCCAAGGCCAGCAGCAGGCTGAGCTTGAGCGCGATGCCGAATTTCATGCGGCCAGCACTTTGGCTGCCCGGTCGCCTGACACGATGCGGTCCCACATGCGGGTGCGCTTTTGTGTGTCTTCCACCGGCTCCAGCCAGCGCAAACGGGCATCGGCACGGTGAAATGGCGAAGGCGTGGTGGTGTTGGCCAGGCCTTGGCGCTGCACCAGCACCTCACCCGGCCCGGGTTCGAGCAGGTAGTCGATCCAGCGCGTGGCCAGATCGGGGTCGTGGGCGCCGCTGCTGATGGCCCAGCAGTCCAGCCAGGCCAGCGCGCCCTCGCGCGGCACCACGTAGCCCACGTCCACACCAGCCGCCTGCAGCAGCTTGACCTGTTGCGAGCCGTAGTTGGCAAACATCAGGGCAGCGCCACGCGAGGTGAACAAACGGACCGACTCCTCGGGCTCGGTGTAGAAGCTCAGGACGTTGCGCCGCAGCGCGATCAGGTGATCGACCACCCGGGACCATTCGCCGGCACCCAGATGGAACGGGGTGCTCAGCCCCAACGCGATGGCGGCGAGCGAAAAGTTGTGGGTGCCCCCGTTGTAGGCCAGCACCTTCCCGCGCCAGCGCGGGTCCCACAGCGCGCCCACCGAGTTGGGCGCCTGGGGCATCTGGCGTCGGTCGTGGATCAGGCCCATCTCCGCGTAGGTGTAGGGAATGGCGTAGGTCTTGCCCTGGTGCACCAGGCCGGGCACCTTGTCGAGGTCGCGAAAGCGCGGCAGTTGCCCGGCGCGGTGGGGCAGGCGTTGTGGGTCCAGCGTGGCCACCAAGTTGGCGGCGATGTAGCGCTGCAGTTCGGCCGTGTTCACGGCAAATACGTCAAAGTCGCCGCCCTGGCGGGCGTTCATGCGCTCCCACAGGGTGTCGTCCGAATCGACCACGCTCACTTCGACCTTCACCCCTTCGCGCCGTTCGAAGGTGGCCACCACGTCCGGGTCGGCGTAGCCCGGCCACGTCAGCACGCGCAGCGTTTGTGCGTGGGCCGCTCGGGCGGCCAGCGGCAGAGCCGCCGTTGCACCCAGCAGCAAACGCCTGCTGACACCGGCATGTTGTTTCATGTTTCACATTTTTTCACATAATGCGAAAAAAAAGGGCGACCCAGGGCCGCCCTAACATGAAACAAATGGTGACCGAATCGCGCTCAAGCCCGCATCAGTGCTTCGATCTCGTCGGCCGCCACTGGCACGTCGCGGGTGATGAGTTCGCAACCCGTTTCCGTCACGATGGCGTCATCTTCGATGCGTATGCCGATGTTGTGGAAAGCCACGGGCACGCCTTCGGCGGGGCGCACGTAGAGGCCGGGCTCGATGGTCAGCACCATGCCGGGGCGCAGGATGCGGCTGGGGCGGTTGGTGATGGCCTCGCCGCTCAGGGGGTCGCGGCGCTCGCTCACCTGTCCCACCTCGGTGGGTTCCACATAGCTGCCGCAGTCGTGCACGTCCATGCCCAGCCAGTGGCCGGTGCGGTGCATGTAGAAGGCGAAGTAGGCGCGCTTGTCGATCACGTCGTCCAGGCTACCCACCTTATTTCTGTCCAGCAAACCCAGGTCGAGCATGCCTTGCGCGAGTACCTTGACGGTGGCCTCGTGGGGGTCGTTGAAGCGGGCGCCGGCTTTGGTGGCGGCGACAGCGGCGTCTTGTGAGGCCAGTACCAGGTCGTACAGCGCCCGCTGCGGACCGCTGAAGCGGCCGTTGGCCGGGAAGGTGCGGGTGATGTCGCTGGCGTAGCCGTCCAGCTCGCAGCCGGCATCGATCAGCACCAGCTCGCCGTCGCGCACCGGCGCGGCGTCGGCGCGGTAGTGCAGCACACAGGCGTTGGCGCCAGCGGCCACGATGGAGCCGTAGGCCGGGAATTGCGAGCCGTGCTGGCGGAATTCGTGCAGCAGTTCGGCGTCGAGGTGGTACTCGCGCACGTCCTGCCCGGCGCGCAGCATGGCGGCGCTGCGCTGCATGGCACGCACGTGGGCGCGGGCGCTGATCTGTGCGGCGCGGCGCATGATGTCCTGTTCGTGGGCGTCCTTGATCAGGCGCATCTCGTCGAGCACACCGCACAGGTCACGCTGTTGCTCGGGGCACAGGGCGCCGAAGCGCACGCGGGCGCGCACCTTCTCCAGCCAGCCCGCCACCTGGCCTTCCAGCCCGGCGTGGGTGGCGAAGGGGAACCAGACGGCGTCGCGGTTCTCCAGCAGTTTGGGCAGTTGTGCACCCAGCTCGCCGATGGCGTGGGCGGCGTCCACGCCCAGGGCGGCTGGCGCGGCGTCGGGCCCTAAGCGGATACCGTCCCAGATTTCACGTTCCAGGTCTTTGGGCTGGCAGAACAGGGTGCTGCGGCCGTCGCCGGTGATCACCAGGAACGCGTTGGGCTCGGTGAAACCGCTCAGGTAGTAGAAGTAGCTGTCGTGCCGGTAGATGAAGTCGGTGTCGCGGTTGCGCGGGCGCTCCAGCGCGGTGGGGATGAGGGCGATGCCATGGGGGCCAATGGCCTGGGCCACGCGGGCGCGGCGCTGGGCGTAGGGG
>DASUIK010000093.1:0-7395 GCA_036279795.1 Burkholderiaceae bacterium
AACCTGCTGATCAAGGTCGAAGGCCAGCTCGGCAAAGGCGTGACCGCCAAGGACGTGGTGCTGGCCATCATCGGCAAGATCGGCACCGCCGGCGGCACCGGCTACACCATCGAATTCGCCGGCAGCGCCATCCGCTCGCTGAGCATGGAAGGCCGCATGACGGTGTGCAACATGGCCATCGAAGCCGGGGCCCGTGCGGGGCTGGTGGCGGTGGACGAAAAGACCATCGAATACGTGCGAGGCAAGCCGCTGTCGCCCAAGGGCGTCGAGTGGGACCAGGCCGTGGCTTACTGGAAGACGCTGCACTCCGACGCGGACGCGCAGTTTGACGCCGTCGTTGAACTCAAGGCCGAAGACATCGTGCCGCAGGTCACCTGGGGCACCTCGCCCGAGATGGTGCTGGGCGTGGACGCCAGCGTGCCCGATCCCGACAAGGAAAAGGACGCCAACAAGCGCGGCGCCATCGAGCGTGCACTGACCTACATGGGCCTTCAGCCCGGCAAGCCGCTCAACGACATTTTTGTCGACAAGGTGTTCATCGGCTCCTGCACCAACAGCCGCATTGAAGACATGCGCGAAGCCGCCGCCGTGGTCAAGAAGCTGGGCCAGAAAGTGGCCAAGAACGTCAAGCTGGCCATGGTGGTGCCGGGCTCTGGCGTGGTGAAGGAACAAGCCGAACGCGAAGGCCTCGACCAGATCTTCAAAGCCGCCGGCTTTGAGTGGCGCGAACCCGGCTGCAGCATGTGCCTGGCCATGAACGCCGACCGGCTGGAGCCGGGCGAGCGTTGCGCGAGCACCAGCAACCGCAACTTCGAAGGCCGCCAGGGTGCGGGCGGCCGCACCCACCTCGTGTCCCCTGCCATGGCGGCCGCTGCGGCCGTGCATGGTCACTTCGTCGACGTCCGTCAATTCGCCTGAAAGGAACCCAGATGAAAACCATCGCCACCCTGATCGCCGCTGTTTTTGTACTGGCCCTGGCCGGCTGCAACACCGTGCAAGGCATTGGCAAAGACGTGCAGAAGGCCGGTTCGGCCGTTGAAAACGCAGCGAAGAAATAAATGCAAAAGTTCACCATTCACCGGGGCGTGGTCGCGCCCATGGACCGCGAGAACGTCGACACCGACGCCATCATCCCCAAGCAGTTCCTCAAGTCGATCCGCAAGACGGGCTTCGGCCCCAACCTGTTCGACGAGTGGCGCTACCTGGACAAAGGCGAGCCCGGGCAAGACCCCGCTTCGCGCAAGCCCAACCCGGACTTCGTGCTCAACCAGCCGCGCTACCAAGGCGCGTCCGTGCTGCTGGCGCGCAAGAACTTCGGCTGTGGCTCCTCGCGCGAACACGCGCCCTGGGCCATCGACCAGTACGGCTTCCGCGCCGTGATCGCGCCCAGCTTCGCCGACATCTTCTTCAACAACTGCTTCAAGAACGGCCTGCTGCCCATCGTGTTGAGCGAGTCGCAAGTGGCCCAGTTGTTCGACGAAGTCCACGCATTTCCCGGCTACCAGCTGACCATCGACTTGGAGCGCCAGGTCATCGTCAAGCCTCAGGGCGAAGAAATCCCGTTTGACGTGCAGCCCTTCCGCAAGTACTGCCTGCTCAACGGCCTGGACGACATCGGCCTGACCTTGCGCCACAAGGACAAGATCCAGGCGTTTGAAGCCCAACGACTCGCCACCAAACCCTGGTTGGCCCACACCCTGTAAGCACATCTCATGAAAATCGCAGTTCTTCCTGGTGACGGCATCGGCACCGAAATCGTGGCCGAAGCGGTCAATGTGCTCAATGCGCTGGGCCTCAAGTTCGAAATGGAGCACGCCCTGGTGGGTGGCGCTGCATTCGACTCGCATGGTCACCCCTTGCCAGAATCGACGCTGAAATTGGCCATGGCCAGCGACGCCGTGCTGTTTGGCGCTGTCGGCGACTGGAAATACGACAAGCTCGACCGCCCGTTGCGCCCCGAGCAGGCCATCCTGGGCCTGCGCAAGCACATGGGCCTGTTTGCCAACTTCCGTCCCGCCGTCTGCTACGAGCAGTTGGTGAGCGCCTCCAGCCTCAAGCCCGAGCTGATCTCCGGCCTGGACATCCTCATCATCCGCGAGCTGACCGGCGACATCTACTTTGGCCAGCCACGCGGCCGGCGCACCGCCGTTGACGGTCACTTCCCCGGCACCGAGGAAGCCTTCGACACCATGCGCTACAGCAAGCCCGAGATCGAGCGCATCGCCCACGTCGCTTTCCAGGCCGCGCGCAAGCGCAACAAGAAAGTGACCAGCGTGGACAAAGCCAACGTGCTGGAAACCTTCCAGTTCTGGAAAGACGTGGTCACCGAGGTGCACGCGCAGTACCCCGATGTGGAGCTGCAGCACATGTACGTGGACAACGCGGCCATGCAGCTGGTGAAAGCGCCCAAGGCCTTCGACGTGGTGGTCACCGGCAACATGTTCGGCGACATCCTGAGCGACGAAGCCTCCATGCTCACCGGCTCCATCGGCATGCTGCCCTCGGCCAGCCTAAACGCAAAGGGTCAGGGCCTGTACGAACCCAGCCATGGCAGCGCACCCGACATCGCCGGCAAAGGCGTGGCCAACCCGCTGGCCACCATCCTGAGCGCAGCCATGATGCTGCGCTTCAGCCTCAACCAACCCGAGGCCGCCGACCACATTGAAGCGGCGGTGCAAAAGGTGCTGGCCCAGGGCCTGCGCACACCCGACATCCACAGCGAAGGCACCACCCGGGTCGGTACGGCCGAAATGGGCGCCGCCGTGGTGAAGGCGCTGGGCTGAACAGCCTGCGAAAAGCGGATGTTTGTAAGGCAAGACCAAGCAAGCATCCGCTACAATCTCATCCCATGTTTGCCGCCCGCCCGTTCCTGCTGAACACAACATCTGCCGCCATGGCTGATGTGGCTGCGCGCGCAATCACCACCACCACGACCATTAAGGGCTGATCCAGCTCCGTATCGTCGTGCGCCCTCCCTGGCCAGACGAGCCGGGGCAAACAGTCAGGTCTGTACTGTTTTTTAAACTGAAAGGGCGTTGAAATGAGCAAGTTGGTAGGTTTGGTCGGCTGGCGCGGTATGGTCGGCTCGGTGTTGATGGATCGCATGGTTGAAGAAAAAGACTTCGACCTGATCGAGCCGCTGTTCTTCTCCACATCCAACGCTGGCGGCAAAGCCCCCGCGATGGCGCGCAACGAAACCACGCTGCAAGACGCCTACAACCTCGACGCGCTCAAGCGCTGCGACATCGTCATCACCGCCCAGGGCGGCGATTACACCTCCGAGGTGTTCCCCAAGCTGCGCGCCGCCGGCTGGAACGGCCACTGGATCGACGCCGCCTCCACCCTGCGCATGGAAAAAGACGCCGTGATCATCCTCGACCCGGTGAACATGCCGGTCATCAAGGACGCGCTGTCCAAGGGCGGCAAGAACTGGGTGGGAGGCAACTGCACCGTGAGCTGCATGCTGATGGGCGTGGGCGCGCTTTACAAGGCAGGCTTGGTGGAGTGGATGTCCACCCAAACCTACCAGGCCGCGTCGGGCGGCGGTGCCCAGCACATGCGCGAACTGCTGACGCAGTACGGCACGCTCAACGCCGAAGTGAAGGCGCTGCTGGATGACCCCAAGAGCGCCATCCTGGAAATCGACCGCAAGGTCATCGCCAAGCAGCGCAGCCTGTCCGCTTCTGAGACCGCCAACTTCGGCGTGCCTCTGGGCGGTTCGCTGATTCCCTGGATCGACAAGGACCTGGGCAACGGCATGTCCAAGGAAGAGTGGAAGGGCATGGCCGAGACCAACAAGATCCTGGGCCTGGGTGCCGACTTCGGCTCTAGCGCGATTCCGGTGGACGGATTCTGTGTGCGTGTGGGCGCCATGCGCTGCCACAGCCAGGCGCTGACTTTCAAACTCAAGAAGGACGTGCCGGTGGCCGACATCGAGGCCATGATTGCTGCCGACAACGCCTGGGTGAAAGTGGTGCCCAACACCCGTGAAGCCACCATCAAGGACCTGACGCCCGTGGCCGTGACCGGCACCATGACCATCCCGGTGGGCCGTGTGCGCAAGCTGGCCATGGGTCCTGAGTACGTGGGCGCCTTCACCATCGGCGACCAGCTGCTGTGGGGTGCGGCCGAGCCGCTGCGTCGCATGCTGCGCATCCTGCTGGACGCCTAAGCCCAGAGCCTCACCACCACACGGCGTTGCTGCAAGGCAACGCCCAACGCCAGCCAAAGGCACCAACGGAAGCCGCTTGAAAACTCAAGCGGCTTCTCAGCTTGTCACCGTAACGCGTTGATGTTATGGTGATTTATTGACAATGTTGGCCGAGGTTTACGTGCATCCATCCAAACTCAAACCGCTTCCCTCCGACGCCAGCCCGAACCCGGTTCGTGGCGGACGTTTCGGGCTGCGCCTGAGCACCCTGGCCTGCGCGGCAGCATTGGTGGCTGGTTTGCAGGTTTCCGAGGCGTGGGCACTGGCACTGGGCCGTGCCACCGTTCAATCTGGGCTGGGTGAGCCGCTGCGCGCCGAGATTGACGTGCCCAGCATCACCGCTGAAGAGGCCGCCAGCCTGAGCCTGCGCATTGGGGGCGCTGAAGCCTTCCGCGCCGCCGGCATGGAAATGAATGCGCTCCTCAGCGACGTGCAGTTCAACGTGGTGCGCCGCGCCGATGGCCGCACCACCATCCGCCTGCAAAGCAACCGCCCTGTCTCCGAACCCTTTCTTGACCTGATCGTCGAAGCCGAATGGTCGGCGGGCCGCTTGGTGCGTGGCTACACCATGTTGTTCGATCCGCCGGCACTGCGCTCCTCACCCCAGGCACAGGCCCCCTTGCTGCCGGCCGCGCCCGCACCGGTGGCACGACCCGCGACACCCGCCCCCGCCCCAGCTGCTGCTGCTGCGGCACCCCCGGCCCCGGTTGCGCCTGCGCCACCCGCCGCAGCTCGTCCACCAGTGGCATCCGCACCTGCGCCAACCCCCTCCGCCTCGGCGCCCACACGCGGCGGCACCGAAGTTCAGGTGCGTCCGGGTGACACGGCTGGACGCATCGCAGCGGCCCACAAAGCACCCAATGTGTCGCTGGACCAGATGCTGGTGGCGCTGCTGCAAAACAACCCCAATGCCTTCATCGGTAACAACGTCAACCGCATGAAAGCGGGCGTGGTGCTCAATCTGCCCAACGCCGAACAAGCCAGTGCGGTCGACGCTGACACCGCACGTCGCACCATCGCCGCGCAAAGCAGCGACTTCAATGCCTTCCGCCAACGCCTGGCCGGAGCGGCTGCCACCGTGCCTGCCACTCCCGGCAGCCGCGAGAGCAGCGGTCGCATCCAGACCGAAGTGCAGGACAAAGCGTCGGCCGCACCTGCACCCGACCGCCTCACCTTGTCGAAAGGGGCGGTGGCTGGACGCGAAGCAGAGATCGCCAAGCAGCGCGAAAAACAGGAAGCGAGCACACGGGTCGCGGAGTTGTCTCGCAACATCGAAGAGCTGAACAAACTGCAAGCAAGCCAGCCGGCGGGCACGGCGCCCGCAGCGGCAGCCTCTGCGCCGGCACCTGCACCAGCGGCTTCCAGCGCACCTGCCGTGACCGCGCCGGCAGCGGCGCCAGCACCAGTGCCCGCCCCGGCACCCGCAGAGCCGCCTGCACCTGCGCCCGCTCCGCCCCCGGCTCCTGCACCTGCACCTGCACCTGCCGCTCCCAAACCCGCCCCAACCCCCGCACCGGCTGCCGATTCGGGCTCCATGCTGCAAGGCCTGATGGACAACCCCCTGGTGCTTCCGGCCGCCGGTGGTCTGGCGGCGTTGCTGGGCCTGTTGGCCCTGCTGCGCCTGCGCAAGAAAAAGAACAACGACGCCGGTGGCCCTGCAGAAGAAGGCGGCCAGCAAGGCGAGTCCTTCTTCAGCGCCAGTGGTAACCAGCAGGCGGCAGGCGAAGAGGCCGCTGCGGGTGCAGCCTCGTCCATGATGTATTCGCCCAGCCAGCTGGACGCTGCCGGCGACGTGGACCCCGTGGCCGAAGCCGACGTCTACCTGGCGTATGGCCGCGACGCCCAAGCCGAGGAAATCCTCAAAGAGGCCGCGCGCCTGCACCCGGAGCGGGTGGCGGTACACAGCAAGCTGCTGGAGATTTACGCCAAACGCGGGGACAAAGCCGCCATGGAGGCCGTGGCGAGCGAAATCTACGCCCTGACCAACGGCGCTGGCGAGGATTGGGCACATGCCTGCCGCGTGGCGCACCCGGTGGACCCCGACAACACGCTCTACCAATTGCAGGGCGCCAGCCGCCTGTCGGCAGCCACCGTCAGCATGCCCTTGACGGACGAAGACCCTCCGCCGCCGGCCTTGGCGACGGACGCCCCAGCGCCCAGCAGCGCCGCAGGCCTGGATCTCGACCTCGACTTCAACGACGCGCCGACGCCGGAGCCGGAGCCAGCCCCCGACCTTGAACTGCCCGAACTGGCAGAAGCGCTCCCACCAGCGCCAGAACCGGCCCCCGCCCCCGCCGATGCCAGCCCGGCACCTGAGGACGATTTTTCGGTCGACTTCGATCTCGACTTGCCCACCAAGCCAGCCACCGCTGAAGCCCCAGCACCCGCACCCGCTGATGACGGCCTGGGCCTGGACTTTGAGCTGGACTTAGGCGCAGGCGATGCGCCTGCTCCGCAGGAGCTGCCACCTGCCGCCGTGGGAGAAAGCACCGAAGACCCCGCGCTTGATCTGGAAGCGTTCAACGCACTGGCGTCTGCACCAACGCCTGCGGCAGCCCCTGCCGAGCCCGCCCCCATGGCGCTGGAACTGGATGGCTTGAACCTGGACCTGGACACGCCGGTAGCCGACTCGCCATCGCCGTTGGCCAACATCGCCGACCCGCTGGAGACCAAACTCTCGCTGGCCGAGGAGTTCCAGGCCATCGGCGACACCGAAGGTGCGCGTTCGCTGGCCGAAGAGGTGCGCGACGAGGCCTCGGGCGAACTCAAGGCGCGCGCCGAAGCCTTCCTCTCCAGCCTCGCCTGATTTGAGAACCGCGCTCGGCGTCAGCTACAACGGCATGGCCTACCAGGGCTGGCAAAGCCAACCCAGTGGCCGCACCGTGCAGGACGCGCTGGAGCGCGCCCTGCGCCAATTCACCACCCTGCCCCGCGTCGGCACCCTGTGTGCGGGCCGCACCGACGCGGGTGTGCACGGCCTGATGCAGGTGGTGCACTTCGACACCGACATCGAACGCCCCGACAACAGCTGGGTGCGTGGCACCAACCGCTACCTGCCGCCCGACATCGCGGTGCAATGGGCCAAGCCGGTGCCTGACACCTTCCATTGCCGCGCCAGCGCCACCGCGCGGCGTTATGCCTACGTGCTGCTCGAATCGGCGGTGCGCCCCAGCGTGGACGCGGGC
>DASUIK010000094.1:0-2043 GCA_036279795.1 Burkholderiaceae bacterium
GCCCATCTTGTGCAGCACCAGGCCGGGTTCTGGCGTGGCGGTGCTGGCGTGCACCACACAGCCCAGCACCTGCGCCAGCGGGATGGCCTGGCCGATGGCGCCACCGGGGTCAACGCTGTGCAGCGGCGCGTCGCGCAGGCCGGGGGTGTCCAGGCAAAACCACCAGGGCACGCCGTTCATGGCCGGCAGCAACACGGTGTGTGGGCCGATGAGGGGCGCGATGCTGCGTGCCACCTCGGTCAGGGCGGGGCCCTTGACGGCGATGACAACGAGGTCCTGCACGCCGAGGTCGGCGGGGCGGTCGGTGGCGTGGGCGGGGGCTTGCAGCAGGCCCTCGGCGCTCTGTAGCCGCCAGCCGTGGGTGCGCAAGGCCGCCAGGGTGGCGCCGCGCGCGATGGCGCTGACCCGCGCTTGGCCGGCGGCGGCCAGGCGTGTGCCGATGAAGCCACCGATGGCGCCCGCGCCAACGATGCAGACTTTGGGTTCGGAGCTCATGCCGCGATCAGGACTCCGCCGTGAAGCCGATGGACTTGACGATGGGGCCCCAGCGCTCGGTGTCGGCCTTGAGCAGCGCTGCCAGCTCTGCTGGGCTGGAGCCCCGCGCCTCCAGGCCCATGGCGGCCAGGCCCTCGATCACGTCGCTGCTGGCCAGGGCGGCGCGCACGGCCGTGTTTGCACGCTGCACCACCTCGGGCGAGGCCTTGCCCGGCAGGTAGAAGGCGAACCACTCGCCGTACACCAAGTCCTTGTAGCCTTGCTCCACCAACGTGTGCACCTGCGGCAGGAACTTGTTGCGTTTGGCGCCGCTGGTGGCCAGCACGCGCAGTTTGCCGCCGGTCAGGTGGGGCAGGAACTCGCCCACGGGCGCTGAGACGGCCGCGATCTGGCCTCCCATCAGGTCCATGATGGCCGGCTGCGAGCCGCGGAAACCCACGTGCTGCAGATCGACCTTGCCGGCGCGCCCGATCAGCACGCCCACGAAGTGCGGCACCGAGCCCGGCGCGGGCGAGCCGAAGCTGGCTTGCTGTCGGTTGGCGTCGCACCAGGCCAGGAACTCGGGCACCGTCTTGACGCTGGCAGGCACCATGGGACCGACCGCAAAGCCCATGTCGAACTCCACGCCCAGCGACACCGGTGTCAGGTCGGCCACCGGGTCGTAGGGCAGCTTGCGGTAGGTGTGGGGGTAGATGCCCAGCATGGACATGGGCGTGGCCAGCAGGGTGTTGCCATCGGGCGCGGCGGCCTTGAGCGCCGAGATGGCGATCTGCCCGCCGGCGCCCGGCCGGTTGTCCACCACCACCGCGCGGGCGTAGCTGCCGCTCAGTTTGGTGGCGACGCGGCGGGCCAAGGTGTCGATGGTGCCGCCGGCGGCAAAGCCGGCCAGCACCTTGGCGTTGTCGGCCATTTGGGCCTGGCCCAGCAGGGGCAGCGTGCCCGCAGCGGTGCCCAGGCTCAGTTGCAGAAAGTGGCGGCGTGCGATGGACATGGGGGAGGTCTCCTGGTGTTGTGGTTGAGGGATGGCATCAGTGGCCCGCTTTGGACAGGCGCAGGTTGTTCTTGAAGGTTTCGGGCACACGCTCGTCGAAGCCCAGCGCCACGCGCCGCACCTCTGGGCTGTCGGTGGGGGCGTGGCCCACGCCCAGCGCGGCGGCGCGCGGGGCGGCCACGGCGGTCACGGTACCGCCCACGCGGCCCAGGCCGGTGACTTCGCACTCCACCACCTGGCCTGGATCGACCGAGCGCGAGTGGCAGGGCGTGCCCATCAGGATCACGTCACCGGGCAGCAGCGTGATGTGGCGCGCGATGTCGGCGATCATGTAATGCGGGCCCCCAGATGGTCTCGTCGCCGATGTGGGCGCCCTGCACCACCCGGCCGTTGCGGTAGCTGCGCAGGGCCTGCTCGAACAGGTTCACGCCTTGGACGAGGCCGCGCGCGAGGACTTGCCTGAAGGCTTTTTTGTGACTTTGACCGCTTTGATGCGTTGTTCCGGCGTCAAGAGTGTTTGACTGGGGCTGACCATGACATTTCCTTTGAAATCCGAT
>DASUIK010000095.1:0-12439 GCA_036279795.1 Burkholderiaceae bacterium
AACGTCACGCTGCGCCGTGGCACCAAGGTCGTGCTCGACAGCGCGTCGGCCACCCTCAACCCGGGCGAGAAAGTGGGCCTGGTGGGCCGCAACGGTGCGGGCAAGTCCAGCCTGTTTGCCTTGCTCACCGGCGTGCTGCACGAGGACAGCGGAGACTTCAGCATCCCCGCCCAGTGGCGCATGGCGCAGGTGGCGCAGGACATGCCCGAGACCGAACAGGCGGCCACCCGTTTTGTGGTGGAGGGTGACACCACCTTGCTGGCGGCCGAGCAGGAGGTAGCAGCGGCGGAAGAAAGTGGCGACGGCGAGCGCATGGCGCACGCCTACATGGCGCTGCACGACGCGGGCGCGCACGATTCGGTGTCGCGCGCGCAGGCGCTGCTCATGGGCCTGGGTTTCAACAACGCCGAGCTGGAGCGCCCGGTGAACAGCTTTTCGGGCGGCTGGCGCATGCGCCTGCAACTGGCCCGCGCGCTGATGTGCCCAAGCGACCTGCTGCTGCTGGACGAACCCACCAACCACTTGGACTTGGACGCCCTGGTGTGGCTGGAAGCCTGGCTGCGCCGCTACGAGGGCACGCTGCTGGTCATCAGCCACGACCGCGAGTTCCTGGACGCGGTCACCACCGTCACCCTGCACATCGAAAAAGCCAAGCTCAACCGCTACGGCGGCAACTACAGCCGCTTCGAAGACATGCGCGCCGAACAGTTGGCCCTGCAGCAAACCAGCTACGCCCGTCAGCAGGAAAAGATCGCCCACCTGCAGAAGTTCATCGACCGCTTCAAGGCCAAGGCCAGCAAGGCCAAACAGGCACAAAGCCGCGTCAAGGCGCTGGAGCGCATGGAGAAAATTGGTCCGGTGCTGGCCGAGGCCGATTTCGAGTTCGAATTCCGCGAGCCACTGAGCCTGCCCAACCCCATGCTGACGCTGGACGCGGTGAGCGTGGGTTACCCTGGCGAAAACGAAGGCGATGCACCGACCGTGATCGTGCAGGGCATCAGCAAGTCCGTCATGGCCGGCCAGCGCATCGGCATCCTGGGCGCCAACGGCCAGGGCAAGTCCACCCTGGTCAAAACGGTGGCGCGCACGCTGCAGGCGATCAATGGCCAGATAACCGAAGGCAAGGGCCTGAACATCGGCTACTTCGCCCAGCAGGAACTGGACGTGCTGCGCCCGCAGGACAACCCGCTGGAGCACATGATCCGCCTGGCCAAGGAGGTGTCGCCGCAAGCGCGCGAGCAGGAGCTGCGCAACTTCCTGGGCAACTTCAACTTCACCGGCGACATGGTCAAGCAGGCTGTGGGCAGCATGAGCGGCGGCGAAAAAGCCCGCCTGGTGCTGTGCATGATCGTCTGGCAGCGCCCCAACTTGCTGCTGCTGGACGAGCCCACCAACCACCTCGACCTCGCCACCCGCGAGGCCTTGAGCGTGGCGCTCAACGAGTTTGAAGGCACGGTGATGCTGGTCAGCCACGACCGCGCCCTGCTGCGCGCCGTGTGCGACGAGTTCTGGCTGGTGTCGCGTGGTGGGGTCGAGCCGTTTGACGGTGACCTGGACGACTACCAGCGCTACCTGCTGGACGAATCCAAACGCCTGCGCGAACTGGCGCAAAACAAGGCGGCCAGCGCCGCCAAGGAAGAACAGGCCGCTGCCGCCGCCGCTTTGGTGGCGGCCAAGGCGAAGCCTGCCCCCGACGCACCCAAGCTCGGGGGCGCCGAGCAACGCAAGGCCGACGCCCAGCGCCGCCAGGAACTGAACGAAAAGCAACGCCCGCTCAAACGCGAATTGGCCGAGGTGGACAAACGCCTGGAAGCCCTGAACGCCGAACAGGCCCAGCTCAACGAACGCCTGATGGGCAACCTGCCCCCGGCCGAGCTGGCCGAGATGGGCAAACGCCTCAAAGCCATCGACACCGAACTGGCCGAACGCGAAGAGCGGTGGCTGGAACTGAGCGAGGCGTTGCAGGCGCTCGAAGGCTGATCGCCTTCGGGTCCCCCGAAAGAGGGATGTGGGCCGCGTTGAAGCAAGGTTATCATTTATTGACAATATGCCTCACCACGCCCTGCCCCCGCTGAAACGCCTGGCGTCTTGCTTGGCTGTGGCCTTTGGCCTGCTGCAAACCGCCGCGCAGGCGCAGGCCGACCTGTCAGAAAAGGACTATTTCGACGCCCTGCCGGTGGTGCTGACGGTCAGCCGCCTGGCTCAGCCCATCAGCGAGACGCCAGGTGCGGTCACGGTGATCGACCGCAAAACCATCGAAGCGTTGCAGGTGCGCGACATGGCCGACCTGCTGCGCCTGGTGCCCGGTTACTTCGTGGGCGGCTACAACGGGGCCAACCCGATCGCGGTTTACCACGCGCCGTTGGACGAATTTGGCATCCGCAACCTTCTGTTGATCGATGGCCGGCCGGCCTATTCGTCCTATTACTTTGGCGGCACCTCGCGGGGCCTGATGTCGGTCGACCCGCAGGAGGTGGAACGCGTCGAGGTGCTGCGCGGCGCCAACTCGGCGGCCTATGGCGCCAACGCCATGTTCGGCGTCATCAACATCGTCACCCGTCACACAGCCGACACACTGGGCGGATCGGCGTCGGTGCGCTTGGGCGGTGACGGTGTGCGCGATGCGCGCGTCAGCCTGGGCCGGGGCGACCCCACGCTCAGCTACCGCCTCAGCGCGCTGCGCCGCAGCGACGATGGTCTGCGGGGCTTGTTTGACAGCCGCCAGCTCGACCAGCTGCGCCTGCGTGTGGACGCCACCCCCAGCGCGCGCGACGACGTCCAGTTTGACGCTGGCGTGAGCGATTTGCGCGCGGGCGACGGCTACGCTGGCGACGTGGGCAACCCGGCACGCACACTGGCATGGCGCGACTGGCACCTGCATGGCATCTGGCGCCGCCAGTTGTCGGACACGGAGCAGATCAAGGTCTCGCTGAGCGCCACCCGCGAGTCCCTGCGCGATCGGTACGACTACCTGCCAGCACCCGGCGTCGTGGTGGATTTCAGCGGCGTCGGACGCCGGCTCGACGCCGAAGTGCAACACCAGCGCACACTGCTCCCCGACCTGCGTCTGGTGTGGGGCCTGGGCCTGCGGCAGGAAGAAGCCCAGTCGCGCCCTCTGTTCTACCGGGACGATCCGGTGAGCTTCAGCGAATCGCGCCTGTTCGGCAACCTCGAGTGGCGCCCCGCACCGGCCTGGACGGTGAACGGCGGGTTGTTTTTGGGCCAACACAGTTGGACCGGCGGTTTTGCCACCCCCAGGCTGATGGTCAACCACCAGTTGGACGACGACCACACGCTGCGCGCCGGCTTCAACCGATCGGTGCGCACACCCTCGCTGTTTGAGTTGGCCGGCGACGTGCGCTACGACCTGAACGGAGAAACCCTGGGCCGCACTTTTGCTGCCACCGGTCAGGTGCGCCCGGAGCGCATGGTCAGCCAGGAGCTTGGCTACTTTGGCAACCTGCGCGACCTGCGCATGACAGTGGACGTGCGCGTTTTCCGTGAGCGCATGGACGGCTTCATTCGCAGCACCGACTACAACCTGCCCACCCCACTGCCCTACACCGGCACCGTGGTGACCGACTACACCAACACGCCCGGGCCCAGGTTGTCGGGCCTGGAATACCAATGGCGCTGGTCACCCAGCCCACAGACGGAGTTGTGGGTGGGTCAAAGCTTCACCCGCGTCCACTGGGGCGACACGGTGGGCGGCTACCCGCCGGTGCGGGCCAGCACGCTGGCACTGTTCCACGAACGCCCCAGCCGCTTGAAGCTGGGGCTGGTGCTGGCCGAACGCCGCCCCATGAACTGGCTGGGGGTGGGGACCATGCCAACGGCGTTGCGCCAGGCCGACCTGCACCTGTCCTACCCCATGCGGCTGGGCACGACCACCGTTCGCGCTGCCCTCACGCTGCGCCAGCTCAACGGCGCCAAACCGCTGTTCGAGTCGCGGTTTGCGCGTCCCATGTCCCGTCGCCAGGCCTTCGCCAGCCTGGACCTTGAATTTTGAACTGCCACTTGCTCCAGAGCGCGCACAGACGCCAAATGCTGCGCAACGGCCTGGCAGCGCTGGTGTTGGGTGGTGGCAGCGCACAAGCGGCCGATCCCCAGCTCTGGCTGATTGCCCCCGACCAGACAGGCGCCTACGCCGAGGCGCTGGCGGCGTTGCGCAGCGGCCTTCCCGGCACCACCCTGCGCAGCCTCAGCCCCGCGCAGTTGCCCACCCTCACGCGCGAAACAACCCCCGCCCTGGTCATCACATTGGGCAGCGCCGCCTTTGGCGCCGCCCTCGCCCGCGCCGCGTCCGACAGCCTGCTGGCGCAGGTGCCGGTGGTCGCTGGCCTGTTGCCGCGCGCCAGCTTTGAATCCCAGTCCTTGCGCGGCACCCCGCCAACCACGGCGGTCTGGCTCGATCCGGGTGTCGAGCGCCACCTCGACCTCATCCGCCTGGCGCTGCCCACACGCCGCCGGGTGGGCGTGTTGTGGGGGCCCAGTTCGCGGCTCTGGCGTCCCATGCTGCAGCGCGGCGCCGCCGAGCGCGGGCTGCAGTTGGTGGAGGCGGAGCTGCCCGACACCGAGCTGTTTCCGGCGCTCAGCCAGGTGCTGAGCGAAGCCGATGTGTTTTTGGCCCTGCCCGACAACGCGGTTTTCACTCCCACCAGCCTCAACAACATGCTGATCGCGGCCTACCGCCAACGGGTGCCCGTGCTGGGCTACGCCGCCACGCACGTGCGGGCCGGGGCGGTGCTGGCCCTGCACACCGAACCCAACCAAGCCGGGCGCGAATTGGCCCAGCTGGCCCGCCGCGTGCTCAGCGAGCGGCGCGTGCCCGCCGCCGGCCCCGCCAAGCTGTGGAGCGTGGGCCTCAATGACCAGGTGGCGCGTTCGCTGGGCTTGGTGTTGCCCGATGCGGCCGCCCTGACCCAGGCCTTGCAACGGGGCGAGGGCAAGCCATGAGCCACCCGGGCATTCGCGCGCGCCTGTGGTTGGCGGCCGCACTGCCCACCGTGTTGGTGGTGCTGGCCCTGTTGTGGGTGTTTCTGAGCCGCTACACCGACGACCTCACCGAAGCCTGGCGCGAACGCGCGCGGGTGGCGGCCACCCAGTTGGCCGGCTCGGCCGAATTCCCCCTCTTTGCCAACGACCTCGAAACCCTGCAGCGCCTGGTGGATGCCAGCCACAAGGGCGACAACCAGCTGCGGGCGGTGAAGGTGTTCGACCGCGGCGGCCGCACCCTGGCGGCGGCAGGCGCCACCGAAGGTGGGCTGTTGCCTTTTGAAGCGCGACCCCTTTCGATTCAGGACAACAAGCGCCTGACGGTGCAGGTGCCCATTGCCGCCTCCTCGTCCCGCGTGGACCTGTTCCAGGAAACCACGGGCGTCACTGTGCCGCTGGCCGACACCCCGCCCATCGGATTTGTGCTGATGCAATTTGGTCTGGAGAGCCTGGAGCATCGCCGCAGCGAGCTGCTGGCGTGGGCCCTCGCCGCCACACTGGCGGCCATGTTGCTGGCCACCCTGCTGTCCACCGCCATTGCCAGCCGCGTCACCCGCCCCATTGGCCGCATCAGCGATGTGGTGCAGAGCATCGCCAGCGGCGCGCTCGACGCCCGGGCCGACCCAAGGCACTGCGGCGTGCTGTCGGGCCTGGCCCAGGGCGTCAACAACATGGCACAGCAGGTGGCCATGACACAGCAGGAGCTGCGCCAGCAAGTCGACTTGGCCACCCAGGAGCTGCGCCAGCAGAAGGAAGCTGCCGAACAGGCAGCACGGCTGGACTCGCTGACCCAGGTGCTGGGCCGGCGCGGCTTCACCGAACAGGCCCACACTGAAATCCAGCGCAGCATGCGCTACCAGCACCCGCTGTCGCTGCTGATGATCGACATCGACCACTTCAAGGTCATCAACGACACCCACGGTCACGCCACCGGCGACGCCGTGTTGCTGCACTTTGCCCAACTGCTCTCGCGCGAGCTGCGCGAGAACGACATCATTGGCCGCATTGGCGGCGAGGAATTTGCCATCCTGCTGCCCAGCAGCAACGCCGAACAGGCGGCCCGCGTGGCCGAGCGCATGCGCGCGGCGGTGGCGCAAAGCCAGATCCACGTGCGTGGCCAGCCATTGCACTTCACGGCCAGTTTTGGCCTGGCCGAGTTCCAGCCGGCAGAACTCAGCCTGGAAAGCCTGATGGCTCGGGCCGACGCCGCGCTGTACGAAGCCAAACGCCAGGGCCGCAACCGGGTGCTGCTGGCCACGCCCGCCGGGGCCTGATACTCCTGCCCTCGGTCTTTGTCTATTGAGTGTTATGGAACTTCTGTACCTGCTGGTGGCGATCGCCATCGTTTGGCGCCTCGCCAACCGCTCGTCGCAACAACGGCGCATCGCGCTGCTCTCGCAGCACCTCAGCCCCCTGCGTATCGAAATGCTGATGAGCACGGTGATGGATGGCTACCTGCGCGCCCTGGGCGAAACCGATCCACAGCGGCAGCAGCAGGTGTGGGGCGTGCTGGAAACGGCGGAGGAGGAGATCGAGACCCAGCTTGGTCGCCTGGCCGAATCGGTGCGGCAAATGGACACGTCGCAAGCCCGCATCAGCCGGCTGCCGATCGCCGTGCCTGCGGTGGACCAATGGTGGCCTCAAGTCTGTTTTGACCTGCGCGAGGCCTTGGCATTGCACGCCCGTGGTGTGGCTTTTGTGCGCGCCCAGCAGGGCTGGTCGAACAAGGAGCGCGCCTTTGCCATGACGGCGGAGCTGATGCTGTTTCAGCACACCTGCCACTGGTTCTGCCAGTCCAAGCTGGTGGCCTCGGCACGCCTGATGGCCCGCCACAAAACCAGCTTCGATCAGGTCTTGGCCGCAGTGTCGGCCCCTACGCGCGAGGCCTACTTGCGGCTCACCGGCGGCAGGTGAACCGTGGCGCGGTAGAAGCGCAGGATGCGTTTGACGTAGTCCTGCGTTTCCACGTAGGGCGGCACACCACCGTGGCGCTCCACCGCTTTTTCACCCGCGTTGTAGGCGGCAGAGGCCAGGGCCACGTCGCCATCAAAACGCGCGAGCAACCACTTGAGGTAGGCCAGCCCGCCACGCACGTTCTGCTCCGGGTCGCGGATGTTGCGCACGCCAAAACGGACGGCGGTGTCGGGGATGAGCTGCATCAGGCCTTGCGCGTTTTTGGGTGACACGGCCTCGGCGTCGAAGTTGGACTCGGCCCGGGCAATGGCCAACGCAAAACGCGGGTCCACCGAAAAACGTGGTGCCAGGTACTGGATGAGCTGGGCGTTGCGGCGTTTGTCCGCCGGCAGCGCCAGCACATAGCGTTCCACCACCTCGTGGGGCACCGCCTCGGTGGGCGGCGGCTCGGCGGGCGTGGCCAGGGCCAGGGCTTCGCCGGTCAACTGGCACTGGGGCGCATCGCCCATGGCCAGCGCGGCGCCAGCGGCCACGGCCGCATCCTGCAAGCGCGCCAGCAGGAGCTGCGCCTGCGCGTGCCCACGTTGGGCCGCCAGGGCCAGCGAAGCATGGCCCTGGGCGCGCTGCTCGGCGTCCGGGCTCTCGGCCAGCAGGCGACCCAGGCGGTACTGCGCATCCAGGTGGCCCAGGCGAGCTGCCTGGCAGTAGCGGTCTGCGGCCTCGGGCAGCCAGCCCGCCACCTGTGCCGCATAGGCTTGCTCCAACAGGCGCGACAAGACCGGTGCATCTTCGGTCCAGTCCGGGGGCGGGTCGGCAGGGGCCACCAGGGCGGCAGCCCCCACCCCACAGGTGGCCAGCCACCCCAAGCCAACGATCAAACGCTTGAACATCCCGCTATTGTCGGCGTTTGCATGACTCTTGTCAGGTTGGGCACTTCGATTGATGCACGTCAACGACCGGCCATTGCGGCGTGCGTGATGGGCAACCTGCTCTGACACAATGGTTTGCGCCGATGTCTGCCACCCCGCCCTCCCCCGTTCTGACGCTGCTGAGTGAACACCGCGTGTTCGGCCAGCTCCCGCCCTCCACCCTCGACACCCTGGGCGAGCACGCCATGCTGAGCCGGCACGCGGCGGGCGATCTGGTGGCTGCGTCGGGCCAGTTGGCGGAGCGGCTGTGGCTGGTGGCCAGCGGCACCGTCCGGCTGGAGGACCCCGAACAAAACTGGGGCCTCACGCTGCAAGCGGGCGACTGGTTTGGCGCAGGCGTGTCCAGTGTGGCGGTGCAACAGCAGGCCCAGGTGCTGGCACTTGGTGCGACCGAACTCCTGGGCTTACCCCTGGACGCCGTGCTGGACGCCTGCGCCGAGGCGCCCGCCCTGGCGAGCCAACTGGGCACGCTGCCCACCCACACACCCGGCCACGACCTGGACCGGGTGCACAACGACCCCGCCATGGGCCTGCTGGCCACGCCCATGCGCAGCCTGCTCAAACGCGCGCCCATCGTGGCCCCACCCACCGCCACCATCCGCGAAGTGGCCAGCCTCATGGCCTCGCAGCGGGTCTCGTCGGTGTTGCTGGTCGAACAAGACCTGCTGTTCGGCATCGTCACCGACCGCGATCTGCGCAACCGTGTGGTGGCCGAAGGCCTGGATATCCAGCGCCCTGTGGCCGACATCGCCACCCTGGCGCCGCTGACGGCGGAGGGCCGCAGCCCCGCGTTCGAAGCGCTGTTGCTCATGGCGCGCCACAACATCCACCACCTGCCGGTGATGGATGGCCAACACATCCTGGGCATGGTGACCGCCACCGACCTGACCGAACAGCACAGCACCTCGGCTGTTTACCTGGCGAGCGACATCCACCAGCAAACCACACTCGAAGGGCTGGTGGCGGTGAGTGCGCGTGTCAAGCGCCTGCAACGCCATCTGGCCGCCGCCGACGCCAACGCCTACAGCACCGGCCACATCGTCACCACCATCACCGACGCGTTCACGAGCCGCCTGATCCACCTGGCCGAAGCCCAGCTCGGCCCGGCGCCCGTGGACTACGTGTGGGTGGCGGCGGGCTCGCAGGCGCGCTGCGAACAAACCGCCAAAAGCGATCAGGACAACTGCCTGGTGCTCGACGACCGTTACGACGAAGCGCAGCACGGCGACTACTTCCGCTCGTTCGCCCGTTTTGTCTGCGATGGCCTGGACGCCTGTGGCTACGTGCACTGCCCGGGCGAGATGATGGCCATGACCGACCAGTGGCGCCTGCCACTGGCACGCTGGCGCCGCCACTTCCAACAGTGGGTGGCAGAACCCGACCCCACAGCGCTGATGCTGACGTGCGTGTTCTTCGATCTGCGCGCCTTGGCCGGCAACACCGCGCTGCTCGACACCTTGCGGCAGCAGGTGCTCAGCGAAACCCGAGGCAACACCCTGTTCCTGGCCCACATGGTGGGCAACGCATTGAAGCACCGGCCGGCGCTGGGCATGTTTGGCCAGCTGGCACCGGCACGGGGCGGCGCGCACAACGGCTGCATCGATCTCAAACACCACGGCATCGTGCCCATCGTTGATCTGGCGCGTGTCTACGCCCTGGCCAGCGGCCTGGACGCGGTCAACACCCACGACCGCCTGGAGCAGGCCGCTCAAGCCGGCGCGCTGGGCGAGGGCAATGCCCGCGACCTGTGCGACGCGTTGGAGTCGCTGGGCAAGCTGCGCATCGCGCACCAGACCCGTCAAGTCGAACGCGGCCTGGCGCCCGACAACTTCTTGCGGGTCAGCGAGCTCAGCAACGTCGAACGCGCGCACCTCAAGTCGGCCTTTGGCGTGGTGCAGCAACTGCAAAGTGTGCTGGCACAGCGCTACCAGGGCGGGCGTTTCTGAGTCGCCGTCGCTCCGCTATACTTCGCGCGGGTGTCGCAGCCGTGCTGGCTCGGCAGGTTCATGCGAAGGTCGGGCCGCCTCGCGGCTTTGTCACACGCCATGAACCCGACGTTGATTCAAATCATCGCGGCAACGCTGTTCGCGCTTGCTGTCCTACACACCTTTTCCACCAAGTATTTTGAACGGCTGGCCCACCGCCAACCCAACCACGCCGGCATCTGGCATTTGCTGGGCGAAGTTGAGGTGGTGTTCGGCTTCTGGGCCCTGGTGTTGATGCTGTTCATGTTCGCCATCAGCGGCAAAACCGCTGCCACGGCCTACCTGGATTCGCGCAACTTCACCGAACCGTTGTTCGTGTTTGCCATCATGGTGATCGCGGGCACACGGCCCATCCTGCAGTTCGCGGGTGCGCTGGTGCAGTTCATGGCGCGCTACACGCCCTTGCCCCGTGGCATGGCCTTGTACTTCCTGGTGCTGTGCGCCGTGCCCCTGTTCGGCTCCTTCATCACCGAGCCCGCTGCCATGACACTGGCCGCGCTGATGCTGCGCGACACCCTTTTCTCGCGCGAGGTGTCCACCAAGCTCAAGTACGTCACCCTGGGCGTGTTGTTCGTCAACATTTCCATCGGCGGCACCCTGACGCCTTTTGCCGCCCCGCCCGTGTTGATGGTGGCCGCCAAATGGAACTGGGACATGTGGTTCATGATCGCCAACTTCGGCTGGAAAGCTGCGGTGGCCGTGTGCATCAACGCCGGCTCGGCCATGTGGTTGTTCCGCAAGGAACTGGGCCACATGGCCGCCAAGCCCAAAACGGAAACCGCCCCTGTGCCTTGGAGCGTGGTGCTGGTGCATCTGGTGTTTCTGGTTCTGGTGGTGGTGTTTGCCCACCACCCCGCAGTGTTTTTGGGACTGTTCCTGTTTTTCCTGGGCTTCGCCACGGCTTACCAGCGCCACCAGAACCCCTTGATCCTGCGTGAAGCGATGCTGGTGGCCTTCTTTCTGGCGGGCCTGGTGGTGCTGGGTGGACAACAACAGTGGTGGCTGGAGCCGGTGCTGATGGGGATGGATGCAAACGCCGTCTTTTTTGGCGCCACCGCACTCACCGCCATCACCGACAACGCGGCACTCACCTACCTGGGTTCACTGGTCGAAGGCCTGAGCCTCGAATTCAAAACCGCGCTGGTGGCCGGCGCAGTGACGGGCGGCGGGCTCACGCTGATTGCCAATGCCCCCAACCCGGCAGGCGCGGCCATCCTGAAAGACAAGTTCTCCCACAACACCATACAGCCTCTGGGCTTGCTGGTGGCCGCATTGCCTCCCACGCTGGTGGCCATGTTGGCTTTCCGCGTGTTGTGAACCCGTTGAAGCCCGTCAGTATTTCAGGCGCGCGTAGTAGGTTTTCTCGGCGGCTTCGCGCGCCTGGCGCAGGGTGTGTATGCCCTGCTGCCGCAGCAAAGGCAGCAAGCGCAGCAGCACCTCGGCGGTCACCAGCGCATCGCCCAACGCGGTGTGGCGGCCGAGCACGGGGATGCCCAGGCGCTCGGCAATGGCTTCGAGCCGATGAGATGTCTGGCTGGGCTGGGCCAAGGCCGAGAGCAGCAAGGTGTCGAGCACCGGCTGCTTGAAGCTCAGGCCGGTGCGGCCTTCCAGCAACTGCAGGAACTTCATGTCGAAGGCGGCGTTGTGCGCCACCAGCACCGTGTCTTGTGCAAACGCATGGAAGGCCGGCAGCACCACCGTGATGGCGGGCTGGCCGCGCACCATCTCGTCGGTGATGCCATGGATGGGGATGGACGCGGCCGGGATGGGTTTGCCCGGGTGCACCAACTGCTCGAAGCTCTCTTTCCGCAACAGCCTGCCGTTGACGATGCGGGTGGCGCCGATCTGGATGATCTCGTCGCCCTGCGACGGGTTGAGCCCCGTGGTTTCGGTGTCGAACACGGTGAAAGTCAGTTCGCTCAGCGGCACATCGTCGAGGTCGCTGGAGATGCCGCGCACGCTAAAGAGATCGAAGTCGTAGTACTCCGGGCGGCTTTCGTGCTGGATGGGTGACGCTGCATCGTCCGCCTCCTGCGCATGGGCCTGCGGGAGCAAAAACCGGAAAAAGGCCTCGCCGCGCGTGCGTTCACGCTCGAACCACATCTCACCGCCATGGCGGTCCACCACGTCGCGCACGCTCAGGGGCAAGGTGTCGCTGCCCAGGCGCATGGGGTCCATTTCCCAGCCCATCACGGTTTCGGTGCTCATGGCCGTGCCCAGCCACAGCAGATCGAGCTGTGCCCTCCCACCGTTCGCAGCGGCCCGAAGCGACACGAAGCTGAGCTGAATTTCGTCGCGCAGCCGCTGGGTCAGGCTGGCGAGCGCCTGCAGCAAGATGAAGCTGTCCACCCGCAGCCACAGACCCGCCTCCACCTGCGCCACCACCACCTTTACACCACACACGGCCTCGATGCGGCGCTGGGCAGCGGTGGCCAGATCAGCCGCGAGCATGTCTTCCATGGGCCAACGCGTCTTGAGGCCTTGGGCCGCGCGTTTGGCGCTGTCGTTCAAGCGGCGCGTCATGGTGCCCACCTCATCGCGCACCACCGCCAGAAAGCGTTCGCGCATGGCGGGCTCCAGGTCATCAAAGCCCAGCATGTCCACCGCCGCCTGGAT
>DASUIK010000096.1:0-25646 GCA_036279795.1 Burkholderiaceae bacterium
TTTGTTGGCTTCGATCTGGTTGTGTTTGTCCAGCGCGTTGGGGAAGAGGATGTTGAAGTTGCCGTCGGCCGAGGCCAGGTACACGTAGAGGTGGCCGGCGCGGTTGCTCTCCACGGTGAAGGCGAATTTGTCGACGCCCACTTTCACCACCGACTTGGGCACGGTGACACGCACCGCGATATCCGGACTGGCCTGCGCCATCATTTCGCTCAGCACGGTGGCGGGGGCGTAGGGGCGTTTGGCGACGGGTGGGCTGGCGGGGGCATTCGCGGCCGCCGGAGCGCTTGCCACGGTCTGCGGTGCCGATGGCCCCGACTGGCTCCACCACACGGCGCCACCGACCCCTGCCACGGCGGCGGCGGCCAGGGCCAACCAGAGCGGGCGTTGGTTGCCGGGGCGCTCCGTCACCGAGGGTGCCGGCGTGTCACGTTGGGCAGGGCGTGTGGGCGGCGGCGTGAGGATGCGTGTGGGGGCGTCGCCGGCCTCCAGGCCGAACAGCTGTCGCATCTCCTGCATGGTCTGCGGTCGGTCGTCCGGATGCACGCGCAAGGCCTGGTCGATGGCTTGCAAAAAGCGCTCGCTGTAGCCTGGCAGCGGTGGCGTGCGGCCCGCCAGCGGCTGGTAGCCGTCCTTCATCATGCGGCCCACCGAGGGCACAGGGGTTTTGCCCATCACCGCAAAATGCAGCACCGCGCCCAGCGCGTACACATCGGTCCACGGGCCTTGTTTCATGTCGGGCGTTTCGGCGTACTGTTCCACCGGCGCGTAGCCGGGCTTGAGGATGACGGTGATGGCCTGCGTCATGTCGGAGATGACGCGCCGCGCGGCGCCGAAGTCCAGCACCACCGGCAGGCCGCTGCCTTCGAGGAGCAGGATGTTGTCGGGCGCGATGTCGCGGTGGTAGCAGCTGGCGCCGTGCATCACCGCCAGGGCCTGGGTCACACTGTCGAGCATGCCCAGCAGCCAGGCCTCACTGGGGGGCTCGGTCATCTCAGCCAGGGCTTGCTTGAGGGTGTTGCCACGGTAGTAGGGCATCACCATGTAGGTGGTGCCTTTGTCCTGCCAGAAGCGGTAAACCTTGAGCAGCGAGGGGTGGTCGAACTGCGCCAGCAGGCGCGCTTCGTTGATGAAGCTGCGCATGCCGGCGTCGAAGGTGTCCTGGTGGCGTTCCGAGCGCGCGGTCACGCTGCCGTCGGTGCGGCGCACCGCCAGCGCGCTGGGCAGGTATTCCTTGAGCGCCACCACCCGTTCCAGCGTCTGGTCCCAGGCCTTATAGACGATGCCGAAGCCGCCCTGCCCCACCAGCTCTGTGATGCGGAATTCGGCGACATCCGTGCCCACGGCCAGCACCTCTGAGTTGCCGCCGCCGGCCTCGGCATCCGCCGTGGGTGCCGGCGTGGTGGTGCCCAGCACCACGGTGACGCCGTCGTTGTCGCCAGGGCGGGTGACCATGCGGGTGCTGTCGTCGTTCATCGCTCAGGCCTTCACCGGCAGCCAGTCCGGGTTCATGAACATGTCCACAAAACGCGCGGGCCCTGGCAGTCCGGGGGCACGCAGCGCGCGCGGCGCGGCGTCATGGGCCATGGGCCACCAGACCGATTCGTCGGGGGTTGGCGCGGCCGGCATGTCGGGCCACACCGCATCGGCGGCGGGGCGTTCAGAGAGCGCCTGCGCAAGCCGGGCGTCAAAGCGCGCCACGTCGTCTTCCTGGTCCAGTGCGGCCAGCAGGCTGTGGCCCACCCGCTGCCACCACCAGGCGGCCCACTGGGGCGACAGGCCCACCGCCACGGGCGTCACCACCGTGAGCGGAAAGTAACGGCCCACCGCGTCCACCGAGGGCGTCATCACGCCCAGCCATGCGCGTTCGGCCACCAGCCCCTGGCCCAACATGAACTGCCACACCGGGGCTTGAAGGTAGTGATTCAGCCAGTCGGCGTGGGCGTGGCGCAGCTGGGCCATGCCGTCTTGCAGCCAACCGTCCCAGGTGTGGGTGAAGCTGTGGTCGAGTCGGCGCTGCGCGAAATCGCCGCTGCCCGGCAGTTTGCCGAACCAGCCGGTGCGCGAGGGGGCGTCGGCCAAGTGGGTCACAGGCGCTCCGGGCAGGTGAACTCGCGCAGTTCGCGCAGGCGGAAGGGGTTTTGCACGCTGTTGGCCGTGACCTCGAACTTGGCTTTGCGGTTGTCCAGCGTGAATGTGGCCAAAAATTTTTCGGGGCCACTGCCGGGCTCGACCGTGATGCGGTCGAACAGTCGGTACAGCGCCCAAGGACCATCGATCACAAAACCAGATTCACCGTTGGGCGAGGCCGGGCTGACCTGCAGCCGCACCTGGCCGCTGCCGCGCTGGCCAGGCCACTGTACCGAGGTGGGCACCACCGGGCCGTGGGCGTACTTCACCAGCTGGCCATCCACGTCGAGGATGAACTGCGTGATGCCCGCGTCCATCTCGACTGGGCGGAAATCCAGCCGCAGGCCAGGTGTGCGCGCACCGCCCCGGAAGAACACCTCCTTGATGCGGTTGGCACGTTCGAATTCCTTGAGCGCGGGGGCCGAGAGCGCCGCGCCTTCGCCCTGTGGGCGGTAGCGCCAAGGGGTCACGCCGGTGTCCACCAGGGTGGCCAGGCGCTGCGTGAAAAACTGATCCATCTTGCCGCCGGGGCCGAACAGCTCGCCAAAGTCTTCGGGCAACACCTCGCGCGTGGCGTTGGCGGTGAGGGGGTAACGACCGGCCACCGCCGTGGTGCAGAAACCGCTGACCGGGCCGAGGTCCATGCTGAGGTTGGCGCGCTGAGCCCCTTGGGCCTGGGCATTGCCGGTCTGGCTGATGGTCTCCAGCATGGAGCGCATCGGCTCGGGCAGGCGGGCGGCCTCGGCCTTGATGCGGTTGGCGGCCTCGGCCGGAGGGGGCGTGGAGCGCGACTTCACCGCCGTGTCCACCGCGTTGAGGTGCACGTAGACGTCGTTGAACAGTTTGAGCGCTTCGTCCAGCGGTGCCGGGCCCGAACCCGACCCCTGCACCAGCCGGCGCAGCGCAATGAAGCGGTCGTCCACCAGGGATTCGATGGGTTTGCCGGCGGCCACCGGCGCGGTGGACGCGGGCGAACCCAGCACCGCCTCCAGGCTCTTGCGGGTCTTGTTCACCGACTCGGCCGCCTTGTCCACCACCGTCTTCTGTGCCTCCGGCGTGACCAGGGTGACCTCGTTGACCACCGCGCGCAGGAACTGGGCCAGGGGTGAGTCTGCGCCCGAGAGGATGCGCGCAATCTGGATGTTTTTCTCGATGCTGTCGCCCCGAACGATGCGGATGTCGGCCAGCAGGTCTTCCCACTGTTTGGCGTACTCACCGAGGTAGAGCGTGCGCACCCGGTCGGCAACGGCGCCTTGCGAGGCCAGGCCTTTGGAGGCGCTGCTGCCCAGGCCCAGCACCCAGGGTTCTTCGGCCAGCAGCACGGCGGTCACTTTTTCCAGCTCGATCTGGAAGCGGCGGCTGTAGCCGGCTTTGGTGAAGGTGCCCGACACACCCTCGGTCAGCGGCTTGCCGCTGGCGCGTTGCAGCACCAGCGGTGCAGATGGGCCGGCCGCCGCCGCCACGCTGAAGGCCTGAACGTCGCCTGCGAACTGCATGCGCTTGAGGCGGCTGTAGATGCGCTGCTCCAGCGAGTAGCTGGCCAGCAGGGCGCGCACGCTCTGGATCAGCTGCTGGTCGATGACGGCGCTGGAGCGCACCGGGCCCTGGGCCAGCAGCACGTCGAGCTGCTTGAACATGGCCGCGCGTGTGGCGTCGTTCACACCCCGGTCGAGCAGGTTGCGCTCCCAGTCCAGCGTGATCCAGGCCTTGAGCGCCTCGGGGTCGTAGCGCTCGGGGGTGGCCAGCATGAGGTAGGCCTTGAGCGCTTCGTAGGTGAGTTCCAGGTTGTCGCTGCGGCTGCTGCGCAGCATGTTCTCCAGGCGGCGTGCCACCTCGGGCATCATCACGCTGGACACGAGCTGCTGGTCCACCGCCAGGGCTGCGGCGTCGAGCTTGTCGCCTTGGTAGAGGCCGAAGGTCATGCTGGTGGGGGCCGAACCCTCGGGGTTCAGCGGCGTGATCCACACATCGCGCACCGCCTGCAGCCGCTGGGCGATGGCGGGCAGGGGGCTGTTGGCGCCGGCCACGAAGGATTTGCGCGTCTCCTCGAGCTGGGCCACCTGCTGCGACACGGCCGCCAGGTAGTCCTTGTTGCGCACGAAGCTGTAGCCCCAGGCCGCCACCACCGCCGAGGCCGCCAGCAGCATGCCGGCGAAGCCGGCGATGCGCAGCAGGTGGCGCCGGCGTTCCTGTGCCAGGTTGAGACCGGCCAGGTTCTTCTCGGGAAACACCACCTCGCGCACCAGACGCAGCAGGAAGAAGCTTTTGCCACTGCCGGCGCGTGGCGCCACCATGGCACGGTCCAGGCCAAAGGTGCGCGAGAGCGTGCCCATCATGCGGTCGATGGGGCTGCCCTCCTGCGTGCCGCTGGTGAAGTAGACGCCACGGACCAGCGCCGGTTGCTGTGCCTTGCTGGGCGCAAACACCTCGTCGAAGAACTCGATCAACCCGCCTTCCAGGCTGGACAGCTGGGTGGGGAAGCCGAAGAGGGTGGCGCGGCGCACCGGGTCGGTTTCTCGCTGCAGGCGCTCCACCAGGCCGTCGCACAGGCGTTCGCTGAGGCGGCGCAGTTCGCGCTGCACCGCTGCGCCCAGGGGCGCCTGGCCGGGGCTTTCCTGGGGCAGGGTGAAGCCCCACACCTGGGCCCGCTGCTCCTTGCCGTATTCCGAGAAATACTCCACAAATCCGTTGAGCAAGTCGGTCTTGGTGACCAGCACGTACACCGGCAGACGCACGCCCAGCGTGGTCTGAAGCTCGTGCAGGCGGCGGCGCAGGCTGGCGGCCAGCTCGCTGCGCTGTTCGGGGCGCAGTTGGATCAGGTCGGGCACGCTCAGGGTGAGAAAGATGCCATTGAGGGGGCGACGCGGCCGGGTTTTCTTGAGCAGCGCGAGAAAACTTTCCCAGGCCGATTTGTCCGCCTGCTGGTCGCTGTCCTGGGTGGTGTAGCGGCCGGCGGTGTCGAGCAGCACGGCTTCGTCGGTGAACCACCAATCGCAGTTGCGCGTGCCACCAATGCCACGCACGGCGGCGGAGCCAAATTTTTCGGCCAGGGGAAAGTTCAGCCCGGAGTTGACCAGGGCGGTGGTCTTGCCCGAGCCAGGTGCGCCGATGAACACGTACCACGGCAGCTCATAGAGGTAGCTTTTGCTGCTGAGCGAGAACCAGTCGCGCCAGCCCGGCTTCTTGCCCGCCGCGCTGAGGCGCATGTCGCGCAGCGAGACCATGGCCTCGGCAAAGCGACCGGCCAGCACGTCGGCCTCGCCGGCCACCTTGGGTGCGCCCTTGCTGCCGTCGGAAGCGGTGGCCGACGCGCTTTGCATCATGCCGTCCATGAGCTGGCGCGCGGCGCGTTTGGCTTGCCAGCGGCGCCAGGCCATTCGCGCGATCACGAGCACCACCACCACACCGATGAGCAAGGCGCGCGCGAGTTCGCTCACGAGTGGCTGCCAGGTGCCTATCGACACCAGCGGACCAAACCACCACACCAGCACCGCGAACAGCAGCAGGCCGAACAGCAGCAACCACAGCGGGTGGAAGATGAAGGCGAAGAACTTTTTCATTTGGCCGCTCCCACGGTGCCGCCGGGAGGCACCAGCAAGGTGAGCTCGACGCGCCGGTTGCGCGCCCGGTTTTCAGGCGTGTCGTTGGGCGCCACCGGTTCGGATTCGGCGCGACCCTCGGCCTTCAGGCGTGCGGGCGGCACGGTGGCCGCCACCAGGTCCAGCACACTTTGCGCACGGGCTTGCGACAGGTGCCAGTTGGACGGAAAGCGCAGCGAGCGTATGGGCTGGTTGTCGGAGTGGCCGGTGATCAGCACCTGGCCTTGCACCTCGGCCAGCGCCTTGGCCACGCGAATCACCACCGGCACCGCTCGGCCTTGCAGCTCCGCGCTGGCGGGGGCGAAGAAGGCATCGCCGCGCAGGCTGACGACGCTGCGGTCGGCGTCTTCGCGCACCGAGACCAGGCCTTCGCGGATTTCGGCTTCGAGGAATTTCGCCAGGCGCGGTTGCGCCAGCGGGACGGCCGCAGCGGGGGCGGACGGCGGCTGTTCGCGCAGGTTCTGAATGGACGCGAACACCGGGTCGGAGGCGCTGTTGAGCGCCATGCGCAGCCCCGCGTAGGTGAGTGCCACCAGGAAAAGCAACACCAGGCCCATCATCCACAGCGGGACGCTGCCGGTGGTGTCCTGCCCGATGCCGGCAAGGCCGCGCCACTGAGGGGAGAGTTCCGCTTCCACCGGCGGGCGGTGCTGGGCGATCATGGCGGCCAGGCGGGTGCGCACGCTGTCGAGCTGGGCCGCGCCGTTGTCGATCACGCGGTAGCGGCCTTCAAAACCCAGGGTCAGCACGCAGTACAAGAGCTCCAGCAGGTCGCGGTTGGCAGCCGGGTCCTGGGCCAGTCGGGCCAGCAGCTGGAACACCTTTTCGCCACCCCAGGTCTCGTTGTGGAAGTGCACCAGCAGGCTTTGTTGGCTCCAGCCCGACTGCGCGCCCCAGGGCGTGTTCGCCACCGCTTCGTCCACCGCCGTGCACAGGATGTAGCGCGCGGCGATGAGTTTTTCATTGGGCGTGGCGCCCCGGCGCGCGGCGGTTTCGAAGTCCTGCACGCTTTGGATGAGGGTGGCGCGCAAGGCGCCGGGATTCGGGTGGTGCACCGTGTGCCGCACCTGCGCCATGAGGCCCAGCAGCGCGCTGGCGGCCGACACCAGCGGGTTCAGATGGGGCAGGGCACTGATGTCGAAGGCCGGCGCATTGTCTGCACCGGGTGGCGCCGGCGGTGCGCTGGGGGCGGGCGCCGGTGCCTGCCCACCCACCCGGGGCCGGGGTTTGATGATGGTGCGCTCTGACTCAAAGGATGCAAAGGGATCTGGCGTGTTCATCGGCGGCACCTTGTGACTGCGGAGCGCTTAGGTCCGTATGGCCCAGAAAGCGAGTTCCAGGCCGGGGAACTCGCCTGCGATGTGCATGGCCAGCCCCCCCGACTGGTCGAGCTGGCGCCACAAATCGTTGTTGCGCGTGTCGAGTTCGAAGTAGGTGTAGCCCGCGTGGTAGGGGATTTGCCTCGGTGCCACAGGCAGCGCACGCAGGCCAACGCCCGGCAGTTGCAGGTTGACCAGGTCGCGTATGCGTTCGACCGGACCGATCTTGACCTGGGAGGGGAAACGCGCGCGCAGTGCGTCGTCGGGCATGCGGGCATTGACGGCGAGCACGAAGCTGGCCTCGCGGCGCAGGCCGGCGTCGTGCAGGATGGCCACGCGGATGCCGTGGTTGCGGTCGTGCAGTTCGATCTGGATCGCGTTCTGTTCCAGCACCATGGACAGGGCGCGCCGCAGCTCGTTCATCAGCGGGCGGAAGCTGGCGTCCAGGTCGTCGTGCTGGTAGGCCGGCAACTCGGGGGGGCGGCGGGCATCGCCGAACACCGACAGGTCGCCGACCATGGCCAGGGCCGTTTCAAAAAAGGGCAAGGGGTGCAGGGGCGAGAGCTGCAGCTGGTGGGTGAGCACCGGCAGGTAACGGTTGACGGTTTGCAGCAGCAGGAAATCGGCGATCTCGGCCACACCGCCACGTCCGCCTTGTGTCAGGCGTGGCGCCAGCGCCATGGAGCGCTGGTTGAGCAGGCCATGCAGTTCTGAAAGGTAGCCACGCAAGACTTCGCTGGTGTGTACATCAAGCACGGGCGGGATGTGCTGGCGTTGCAGCTGCAGGCTGTTGTCCACCCGGCGCTCGGTCACGCGCGCCACCAGCAGGCAGGCCATGGCGTCGGAGGTTTCGCGCTGCAACAGCAGGCGTGCACGCAGGTGGCCGAGCTGGATCAGGGCGTCGCGCTCGCCGGCCGTGTTGGCATCGGCCACCGTTTCCTCGGTCACGTCGTAGCGCACCAGCGGGTCATCACCTTCGGTGTTGGATTCGCGTGAGCCAGGGCGTCGCATGGGCAGGCTCATCACCACCGCTTCGTCGCGTGCCTCGGCGGGCCAATCCAACGGTTCGGGCAGTGGGTCGATCGCCGGCATGTCGAAGGTGGTGCCGTCCGGGAACACGCCCACCGCGCGGGTCAGCGCCAGCTTGCCCAGCAGCAGCGCGGCGGTGTCGATTTCGATTTCGGCAAACCCCCAGCCACAGGGCGACAAGGCCACAAAACGGCGCTGCAGCGCGTGTTCCAGCCAGCGTTCGTTTTGCTGGAAGTGCTGGGGCTGCAGCAGCATCCCCTCCGACCAGACCACCTTGTTGCGCCAACCCATGTCAAGTCCTGTCAGCGTGAGTGTCGTTGGGCTTCAGGCCGACACGGCCTGGATGAAGGCGCGGCGGCCGGAGAGCAGCACGCGCAGGCCGGGCGCTTCGGTGAGTGTGTGGGTATCTCGCCACTGTGAACGCTCCAGTTCACGGAAAGCCGCCACCACGCCCACAAAGCGGAAGTCGCCCGGCAGCGTCCACACAAAGCGCCGCGATTCGCCGGGACGCAAGACCATCTCTTCGCGCAGCAGCAGGTCGGCGCCCAGCGTGGCGGCCTCTTTGTCGAACAGGCTGAAGAAATCGGCCGAGGTGAACGCCGCCTGGGCCTTCAGGCCCAGCACCCGCAGGGTCAGCGGGGAGGCGCGGTCGCGCAGGTCGGGGTTGATGTCGGGGGCGGCCACCACCTCGATCGGCAGCTTGCGCGGCGGTGGGGGGGGCGGTGGGGGTTTGGCGCAGCCTGCCAGCAGGGCCAACGGCGCCGCACACACCACGCTTCTCCTGTCCAGTTTCATGCCCATTCCTTGTTGCGGTTTGATGACATCTGAGTTGCAATCAGTCCAGCTGGCCGCTTGTCTCCACCAACGCCACTTTTGGCCATTTCAATTGCCAATGCGAGGCAAATAACAGACGGCCTGTTGGCCTGGCTGAGGGGCTCAGGTTAGCAGCCCGTTGGCTGGCTTGACAAGTGTTTGGAAACCCTGAAAACTGCATCATACGCAGTGTTCCGACGACATTCATTTCCCCCAATGGACATTTTTCTTTGGGCCTGAAGATTTGTCTATCGTGCCCCCGAATTCGCGCGTATTCTGTTGGTCGCAGCGTCGTTTCCAAGGTGTTTGCCAGAGATTCCATCCTGTCAGTTATTGACCGCGCCCGTGTGCGCTGAGGAGGAGGTTTTGTGATCGACAACGCGGCACTTGACCGCCTGTTGGCTCCGGTATCGGACAGCTCACCCTGTGGCGACGATCTGGAGTACGACCAGGCGTTCATTGAATTGCAGAACGCGGCCACGGGCAAACCCGAGCAGCAGTTCGGCGATACCGTCATTCCGGGCGAAGCCCCCGAGTGGCGGGTGGTGCTGGCGCAGGCCACCGCCTTGCTCGAACGCACCAAGGATTTGCGTGTCGCAGCCCTCTTGATGCGCAGTGCCACGCGGCTGGGCGGGCTGAGCTCATTTGTCGCCACCGGGCGTTGGCTGAACACCTTGTTGCAGCGGTATTGGGACGGCCTCCATCCTCTGCTCGATGCCGAAGACGACAACGATCCCACCATGCGGGTCAATGCCCTGCAGGCGCTGGCCGACAACGGCATGCTGGTGTCCGATCTGCGTGAGGCTGTGGTGGCCAACGTGCGCGGCCTGGGGCCTTTGCGGGTCAAGGACATCGAGTTGGCCATGGGCGCCTTGCCCGGTCGTGGGGACGAGGGCGGGCTGACCCAGGAGCAAGTCTCGCGCGGGTTGGCGGAGGTGCTGGCGCAGCAGCCCGATGCGTTGGACGCCGCGCTGGTTTGTGCCTCGGTCGTGAGCGAGTTGCAGCAAACCGTGAATGAACGCTGTGGCCGTGGCGATCTATTGGACCTGTCGCCCCTGCGCCGCCCTGCCTATGTGGTGCAGCAGCTGTGCAAGACCTTACAGGCTGAAACGGTGAGTGGGGACGAGGGCGCTCTGGCGCAGGCCGATGTGCCCGAAGTGGGGGTGGCGTCCCCGGCTGGAACCTCCGCCGTGGTGGCTGCCAACCGGGGCATTGCTTCGCGCGATGACGCGATCCGGACCCTGGATCGGGTCATTGAATTCCTTGAGAAAACCGAGCCAAGCAATCCCGCGCCATTGTTGATCCACCGGGCCAAGCGCTTGATTGGCGCCAGCTTCATGGACATCATGGCTGACCTGGCCCCTGATGCCGTCAGCGGTGTCGAGCATATTTCCGGGCGACGCTCAGGGGATGACCGTTGATCAATTTTGATTTTGTGTAAGTAAATATTTCAGAAGTAGCAAAGTTGTTTCCCTTTTGAATCTATATAAGGAAATACTGAAATGGCCACCAGCAGTCAGAAATTCATCGCCCGCAACCGCGCGCCCCGGGTTCAGATCGAGTACGACGTGGAGCTTTACGGTTCTGAGAAAAAAATCCAATTGCCCTTTGTGATGGGGGTACTGGCCGATTTGTCGGGCAAGCCAGCCGATCCGCTGGCGCCGGTGCAGGATCGCAAGTTCCTGGAGTTCGACGTCGACAACTTCGACAGCCGCATGAAGGCCATGAAACCGCGTGCTGCCTTCCAGGTTCCCAATGCGTTGACCGGTGAAGGCAACCTCAACGTGGACATCACCTTCGAAAGCATGGACGACTTTTCGCCTGCTGCGGTTGCGCGCAAGGTGGACTCGCTGAACAAGCTGCTGGAGGCCCGCACTCAGCTGGCCAACCTCGTGACCTACATGGATGGAAAGGGGGGCGCCGAGGAGTTGCTTGCCAAGGTGCTGGAGGATCCGGCCTTGTTGCAAACCCTGGCGGCCAAGTCCAAACCCGTCGACGCCCCCGTGGCCGGAGACGCTTCTGATCAAGCCTGAACCCCACGCAGAGGAGCAACACCATGGCTGAAGCCCAGAAACAGAGTTCAGGCGCACTCGAAGGCGTGACGTTCGCGGGTGGCGATTTCGCTGCCTTGCTCAACAAGGAATTCAAACCCAAGACCGACGAGGCGCGTAGCGCGGTGGAGGCGGCGGTTCAGACATTGGCCCAGCAGGCCTTGTCGCAGACCACGCTGATCGGGCGGGATGTGATCGAGTCCATCCAGTCCATGATCGCGGCCATCGACAAGAAGCTGTCGGAGCAGGTCAACATCATCCTGCACCACACGGAGTTCCAGAAGATTGAGGGTGCGTGGCGGGGCCTGCATTACATGGTCAACAACACCGAGACAGACCAGCACCTGAAGATTCGGGTGATGGACATGCCCAAGAACGACCTGGCCAAGACGCTCAAGCGTTACAAGGGCGCGGCCTGGGATCAGAGCCCGTTGTTCAAGAAAATCTACGAAGAAGAATATGGCCAGTTTGGTGGCGAACCCTTTGGTGCGCTGGTGGGCGACTACCACTTCGACCACAGTCCAGCCGACGTGGAGCTGCTGGGCGAGATGGCCAAGATAGCGGCGTCCGCACACGCTCCATTCATTACGGGCGCATCACCGTCGCTGATGCAGATGAGTTCCTGGCAAGAGCTGTCCAACCCACGCGACCTGACCAAGATCTTTGGTACGCCCGAGTACGCCGCTTGGCGCAGCCTGCGTGAGTCGGACGATTCGCGCTATCTGGCCATGTGCATGCCGCGTTTTTTGGCGCGCCCGCCCTATGGTGCGCGCACCAATCCTGTGGAGGAGTTCGATTTCGAGGAAGACACAGGTGCCGCCGACCACAGCAAGTACGCCTGGGCCAACGCTGCCTATGCCATGGCCACCAACATCAACCGCTCCTACAAGTTGTACGGTTGGGGCTCGCGCATACGTGGTATCGAATCGGGTGGCGCGGTCGAGAATCTGCCTTTGCACACCTTCCCCACCGATGACGGGGGCGTGGACCAGAAGTGTCCCACCGAGATCGCGATCAGCGACCGGCGCGAGGCCGAGCTGTCGGCCAATGGATTGTTGTCGCTCATCCACCGCAAGAACTCCGACTTTGCCGCGTTCATCGGCGCGCAGTCGCTGCACAAGCCGGCGCTCTACGACGATCCGGACGCCACTGCCAATGCCAACCTCGCGGCCCGGCTCCCCTACCTGTTTGCCTGCAACCGCTTTGCCCATTACCTCAAGTGCATCGTGCGCGACAAGATCGGCTCGTTCAAGGAACGCTCGGACATGGAACGTTGGCTCAACCAGTGGATCATGAACTACGTCGACGGCGACCCAGCCAATTCGTCCGAAATCACCAAGTCACAAAAACCGCTCGCCGCGGCTGAGGTGGTGGTCGAGGAGGTCGAGGGCAACCCGGGCTACTACACCTCCAAGTTTTTCTTGCGTCCCCATTACCAGCTCGAAGGCCTGACGGTGTCTTTGCGCCTGGTCTCCAAATTACCGTCGGCCAAGGGCGCGGCCTAAGCCGCCGCCTAGCCTGTCCATCCGTTTTTGGCACCATTTCACCAGGAGCACATCATGTCCATCGACAGCCATCTCAAAATAGCCGGTGTGGACGGCGAAGCCACACAAAAGGACCACAAGGGCGAAATTGAACTCTATTCTTGGAGTTGGGGCGTGAGCAACCAGTCGTTCACGGGGGGCGGTGGCTCCGGCAAGGGCAAAGCCCAGCCGAGCGATCTCACCATCGTCAAGCGCATGGACAAGGCCTCGCCCGTCCTCGCCAAGCATTGCGCCACAGGCAAGCACTTTGCCGACGCGGTGCTGACAGCCGCCAAGTCGGGGGATGGTCAGAAGGACTTTCTAAAGGTCACGCTCAAGGAGGTGTTCATCACCAGCTACCAGGTCAGCGGCAGTTCCGGCGCCGAACTGACGGAGTCCGTCACCATGTCCTTTGGCGACATCGAGATTGGCTACAAGCCTCAGGACGACAAGGGCGGCCTGGGCGGAGAGGTGAAGTTCGGCTGGAACGTTAAAGACACCACGACACGTTGACGGTCGCCACGGAGGGTGGCAGGTGTCGCCCCGCGGGCACCTGCCCACGGTGGTCGTGGTCACGGCCTGGCAGGGCCGTGCCGAACGGATCAAGCTCCATCTGAGGCACCGCCATGGCTGATACCCAATTTGAACTAGAGTCCGACTCGCCCGCCAAGCCAGACATGATGTTCTGGCAGCTGGCGGGTGTGGAGTCGTTCTCGCGGCCATCGCGTTTCATGCTCACGGTGTTGTCGCGCAACCGCCAGATCAAACCCGACGACGTGTTGGGCAAGTCCTTCACCGTCAAGCTGGAATTCCATGATGCCGGCGGCGGTGCCCACAAGCGCCAGTACCAGGGTTACGCCATGCGCATGCGGCGGGTGGGCGACGCCAACGACCGCCTGTGCATGTACCACATCGAACTCGATGCCTGGTTTTCGTTGCTGCAGCACCGCACCAACGCGCGCATCTTCCAGGACAAGAAGCTCGATGAGGTGATCAAGGCTGTGATGCAGGACAGCAACATCCGCACCGTCGAAAACATCGACTACGCCGGCTTGCGCGAAACCCATGAACCGCACCGCTACTGCGTGCAGTACCTGGAGAGCGACTTCGACTTCCTGTCGCGCCTGATGGAACACGAGGGCGTGTACTACTGGTTCGATAACGCGGGCACGGCCGACGGCAAGAAGATGATGCTGGCCGACAACGTGTCGGTGCACGAAAAGTTGCCGGTGGAATCGGAACTGGCCTATGTGGTCGAAAAAACCTCGGGCGAAGGTCGGTTCAATGAGATCGAGGCGTGGTGGTCAGAGCGCGCTGTGCAGACTGGGCGAATGGAGCTGGTGGACCGGGATTTCAAGAAAATCCGCTCCAAGATCGGCCACAAGGTGGACTTCGCAGCACCACACGATCACGCCGATTACGAGGTGTTCGAATTCCCTGGCGGCTTCTTCGACAAGGATGGGGCGCAACGCACGGCGGAACTGCGGGCCGATGAACGCACCGCGCGCAACGAGGCCTGCTGGGCGGGCACGCGTTGGCCCGACGTGGCAGTGGGGCGGGTGTTCCAGCTGTCGGGGCACACCGACGAGGCGATGAACCAGGAGTGGCTGATCGCACGCTGCCTGGTGGTCTTGTCGCACCCGGGCTATGAAGGGGTCACCGTTGACACCCGTGCCCACGAGGTGCTGACGGCGCAATTTTTTGCCCAGGCCATGGCCCCGCTGGGGGTGTGGGCCGGCATCGACCGCCAGCTCGCCACCTACACACGCGACCGGGTCAGCCATGCTTACCTGATCGAGGTGGCGCCGGCCAACACCACCTACCGACCGCCACGCATCACGCCCCGCCTGCAGATGAGCAGCCCACACACCGCCATCGTGGTGGGGCCGGCGGGTGAAGAAATCCACATGGACGAGTTTGGCCGCGTCAAGGTGCAGTTCCACTGGGACCGTTACGGCAAAAACGACGAAAAATCGACCGCCTGGATACGCGTGTCGCAGCCCTGGGCGGGGCAGACCTGGGGCGGACAGTTCATTCCGCGCATCGGGCAGGAGGTCATTGTTGACTTCCTCTATGGCGATCCCGACCGGCCCATCATCGTCGGGCGCGTCTACAACGACGACCAGCCCATCATTTACCCCTCGCCCACCCAAAGCGGCTTCAAATCACGCTCCACACCCGGCGGCGGTCCGGCGAACTACAACGAGATCATGTTCGAGGACAAGAAAGGTCAGGAGCTGCTCAAGTTCCACGCCGAAAAGAACATGAGCACCACAGTCGAGAACGACCAGTCCACCACGGTGTGGCACGACCAGACCCTCGACGTGAAGAACAACCGCACCGTCATCATCGACGGCATCGAGAAATACACGGTCAAAAAAGAGCAGATCAACCACGTCATCCGCAACCAGACCAACCATTACGACGCCCACACCTTCACCACCACCAAGGGCAACCAGACGCTGGGCACCATCGGTGAGATGACCAACATCGTCAATGGCAACATCAAGGAGCACAGCAACGCCAGCATCGCCGTCTCGGCGGTGGGGGGCTACTCGCTCACGGCCAAGAGCCTGACGGTGGGCATCGCCGCCGACACCAAGCTGACCACCACCGGATCGACCACCATCGGCTCGGTGGGGGCCATCGACATCAAGACCAACGCCGCGCGCACCGATGCCACGGTGGGCATCCACTCGATGCTGGCCAATGGCATCAAGCAGATCTCCAACACCAACATCGACCTGATGGCGGTGGCCAACATCAACTCCACCTCCATCGGCAACAACACCACGGTGCTGGGGGCCAACGCCAGCGGTTACATCGGTGTCAACAGCGAGGCCAACCTGGGCATGGCCCGATCGACCTTCATGGGGGTCCAGGTGGACACCATGCTGGGCCTCAGCTCCAACACCTGCCTGGCGGTGCAAATCGAGGCGGCCGTGGCCGTCAAGATGGGCTTTGCGGGTGTGGACCTGAGCATTGCGCCGGTGGACGTCGAGCAAAAAGCGTTCAAAGTCATCATGCCTGGCGGTGGCGCGGCAGGCGGTGTGGGGGCGGCGGTCATGGGGGCGTCCATCGGCGCGGCCATTGGCGCTGTAGGGGTGTCCATCCTGGCCGCTTACAACGACGTTCAGGCCACCCGGCAGCAATACCAAGACGCGGTGCTGGCGCTGGAAGAGGCAGCCAAGCAGGCCGATGCTCAGAACCTCGAAGGCCTGTCCACGCGGTTGCGCGCAGCCAAAAACATCGCCGCTGCCCGTGGCGAAGAGGGGGCCTTCAGCGCGGCCCACATCCACTCGGCCAACGCCGATGCCGCCGCTGCGGTGGCCGGTGCTGAAAGCCCCGCCTCGACCGCCAACAACACCAGCCCGGTGGGCGCCGGGCCCGAGGCACCGGCGGCCCAGCCCATGCCCGAACCCCCCACCGCCGGCGCCTGAGCCACCGGCGCACCGCACCACGGACCGCCGATGATCCTGTTCAAGCCGGCCCAGGTTTCGTTGCTGACCCGTCCGCTGGAATACCGTGGTCGCTTCGGCCTGAGCCTCTCCGCCCTGTTGCATGTGCCCATGGCCCAGCCCACACAGGGCAACCTGTGGGGCGAACAGTCGCTGTGGGCCTTTGTGGGCCAGGCCGGCATGGCGGCCGTGCTTGATGAGGCCGTGGTGAAGATGCAACCGGAATACCTGGTGCACGGCCAGGTGCACGCCCACCCACCGGGCGCGCGCGCCTGCGCGGCCCGGGTCACGCTGGGCAACAGCAGCAAGACGTTGCTGGCCTTTGCGCCCAGGCATTGGAATGGCTCGCGCATCCAGGACGACCAGCCTTTCAGCCCGGTGCCCCTGCACTGGCGCGAGGCCTATGGCGGCCCCGACTTCGCGGCCAACCCAGAGGGCTCCGGCCGCGTCGCGCGCGACGGCGTGCGCTGGCTGCCCCGGCTGGAGCTGCCGGGCAGCCGCCTGAGCGCGCCCGACCAGGCCGTGGTGCCCGCCGGCTTTGGCGCGCTGGACATGATGCACCCCCAGCGTGCCGCGCTGCGTGGCACCTACGACGACAGCTACCTCAAGACCCACGCCCCCGGCCTGCCACCCGACACCGACTGGCGCCACTTCAACCGCGCGCCCCAAGACCAGTGGCTGCCCCAGGCACTGGTGGGCGATGAGCCCTATGCGCTGGACAACCTGCACCCCACCCGTGCCCGCATGGAGGGCCGCTTGCCCGGCCTGCGCGTGCGGGTGTTGGTGGACTATGGGCGAGCCGATGGCGAAAGCCGCCTCAAGGAAGTGCCACTGCGCCTGACCACGGTGTGGTTTTTCCCTGAACTGGAGCGCATGGTGTTGTGCTGGCATGGTCTGGCCGAGGTGGCCCGCGACGATGCCACCGATGTGACCCGCCTGCTCGCGGCGGTGGAGCGCCTGAGCGAGCCGCGCCCGGTGGAGCACTACGTGGACGTGATAGCCCGCCGCAGCGATCCACGCGATGGAGGACTGGAAAGCCTGAACGATGGTGACCTGTTGCCCGAGGGCCTGGACACCACCGACCCCGCCGCCGAGGCCGAAGCCGCCGTGTTCAAGATGGAGGGCCTGCAAGCCGAGGCCCAGTACCGCCGCGCCCAGCTCGACATGGAGCTGGCGCGCGAAAAACTGCGCGCCCAGGGAAAAGACCCCGATGCCATGGGCGTGCGCCTGCCGCCACGCGAGAAGCCGCCCACCCTGGCCGAGTTGCCCGCATACCTCAAGGCCCAGGGCAAGGTGTTGCAACAGCAGCAATGGGCGGCACTCGACGACGCGCTCAAGTTGGCCGAAAAGGTGCACGAGATGGCCCGCCAACGCCCGTTGCGCCTGGCCGATGTGGTCCACCGCGGTCCACCCGCCTACCGCGCTGACGCTCACCTGGGCGAACTCACTGCCCAGTTCGCGCAAGCCGGCAAGGCACTCGACACCACTGTCCTGCTGCCCCGGCTGCAGAAGAAAGAAGCCATGGACCGCGTGGGCTACCTGCAGGGTGCCCACCTGCAGCCGCCAGTGGACCCCCTGACCGGCGACGCGGCCGCCCAGCGCCGCCAGGAGATGGTTTGGCTGCTGGGGCGTGGCGTGCGCGCCCAGCCCAACATGGACTGGACCGGTGTTGACCTTTCGGGCCTGGATCTGCGCGGCCTGGACCTCTCGGGCGGGTGGCTGGAAAGTGCCAACCTCGCTGGCGCCAACCTGTCGGGCGCCAACCTCACCGGTGCCGTGCTGGCCCACGCCAACCTGCGCGGGTGCCTGCTCATCGGCGCGACGCTGGTGGGCGCCAACCTGGGCGGTGCCCACCTCGCGGGCGCGGTGCTCGATCAGTCCGACCTCAGCGGTGCCACCCTCAGCCGCTGTGCGCTGGCACAAACCCAGTGCCGCAAGACGCGCTTGCCGGGCGCACAGCTCATGGACACCACCTGGGGCGCGGCCGACTGGACCGGTGCCGAACTGCCCGGCACCACCTTCTACAAGCTCGATCTGCGTGGGGTGGTGCTGGCCGAGGCCCAATTGGCCGGTGCCTTGTTCATCGAATGCCAGCTCGGCGGCGTCGATGCACGCGCAGCCACGCTGGACGGGGCGAGTTTCGTGTCCTGTGTGCTCGATGGCGTGCTCCTGGCCGGTGCGAGCCTGGTGGGGGCGGTGTTTGCCAAGGGTTGCTCGCTGCGGGATGCCGATGCCTCGCAGGCCGACCTCAGCCGCGCCAACTTGGGAGACAGCAACGCCGCTGGCTTGCGCGTGGTGAAAGCGCGGTTGGACGGCGCCTGCTTGGGCGAGGCCGATCTCAGTGGCAGCGACCTGCGCTTGGGCCAGGCCAAGGGGGCACTGTTGCGCAAGGCCCGCTTGCGGGGCGCGCGCTTGGCCGGCGTCAACCTGCACGACGCCGTGCTGGCGCAGGCCGATTTGCGTGGCGCCGATCTGCGTGGCAGCAACCTGTTTGGCACCGACCTCTCGCGGGTCTGGCTCAACGACCAGACCCAGTTCGACGGTGCGCTCACCACCCGCGCCCGCACCTGGCCGCGCTGGAGCGCGGAGCAACAGGCCGTGGGCCCGCAGGAGGGATGACACCATGGCCATGACACCCGAACTGCTCTCGCTCGCCGCTGGCCTGGGCGAGGCCTTGCACGGGCAGGACTTGCAGCGTGGTGCCTTCGCACGGGTGTCGGCCGGTGGGGGGGTGTTTTCGTCCTGCCGCATGACGCAGGTGGATTTCCGCGAGGCCGATTTGCGCGAAACGCTGTTCGACCACTGCGACCTCACCGGCGCCCTGCTCAGTGGCGCCCAACTGCGGCACGCGGTGTTCCACCGCTGCCTCCTTGACCACGCCGACCTGCGCCAGGCTCAGCTGCAAGGCGCCACCTTTGCCGATTGCTTCATGGGCCACGCCCAGCTGGCCGACAGCGCCTTGGGCTTGACCAAGTTCAGCGGCAGCGACCTTTCGCACGCCTCGCTGCGCGGCGCCTTGCTAGATGGCACCTTGTTCACCCGCTGCAAGTTGCTGGACGCCAATGCCGACCAGACCGAATGGCGCCATGTGGTCTGGACGGCTTGCGACCTCACGGCCATGACCTGGGGCGGTTCCCAGCTGACCCGTGTGGTGTTCCATGAAACGCCACTGCCCGCCAAGGACTTCAGTGGCCTCGCGCTGGAGGGTTGCCAGTTCACCGCCTGCGACCTGAGTGGCAGTCGCTTTGTGGGTGCCCGCCTGGCGCAGTGCAACTTCCAGGGGGCCCAGCTGGGGGGTGTCGATTTTTCCAACGCCCAAGCGCCACACGCCTTGTTTTGCGAGGCCAAGGGCGAGGGTGTGGTGTTCGCGCGCGCCCACCTGCACCAGGCCCTGTTCACCCAGGCCCAGCTGCCCGGTGCCCGTTTTGACGGCGCCCACCTGCACCAGACCCATTTTGCGCAGGCGCAGCTGGCCGGGGCCCGCTTCAACGACTGTGAGCTCACCTACGCCGACTTTCGCCACGCCGACTTGTCGCGAGCCGACCTGCGCGGCGCGGTGCTGTTCCGCGCTTGCCTGCACGGCGCCCAGACCGCCGACGCGCAGTTCAGCGACCGCGCCCGTGCGCTCGAAACCGATCCCGACCTGGCCCAGGCCGAACGCTGGAAACCCAGCATGGCCTGAGCCATCCGCAGCGAGACCCACCATGAATGCCCGCACCCCGTCACCCACCCGCCGCGCCCGCCCCGTCGCACGCGAGCCTGTACCTGCCGCCGCACCGACCTACGCGCTGGGTGTCGTCAGTGCGGTCGAAGCCCACGAACTGAAGGTCACCCTCGTGCCGGGCGAGCGCCCGGCGCGCCGCGCCGTCAGCTGCCTGGTCGAGCCGCTGGTGGGCGACCGCGTGGCCTGCCTGGTTGAAGGCCAGGGCACGGCCGACGGACCGGTCTGGATCACCGCCGTGCTGGAGCGGCCCCAGGCCGCCGACACCGAGCACACCCTCAGCTGCGAAGGGCCGCTCGCCCTGCGCGCCAGCACCTTGTCGTTGGCGGCGGGCAGACTGCAGATCGACGCCGACCAGGCGGCGCTGCGCTGCGAACAGGCCGACCTCATGGGCACCCGCCTCAACCTCATCGGCGGCACGCTCAAGGCCGTGGGCAGTGCCTTGTCCACCGTGTTCGACCGCGTCTTGCACCACAGCCGCCAGCACCTGCGCACCACCGAAGGGCTGGACAAGGTGCAGGCCGGCCAGCTGGTGTGCCAGGCCAGTCAGTTGCTGGAATTGCACGGCGAGCACACACTCATCAACGGCGAGAAACTGGTGAAGGCGCGCGGCGCCCAGATCCATTTCGGCTGAGGCAGTTGCACCAGGAGGCCACATGTTTGCCAATTGCCAGATGATGGGCATGGACATGGGATTTCCCGACGTCTGCCTGACGCCGGCCCCGCCTTCGCCCGTGCCCGTGCCCATTCCTTATCCGAACGTGGCCATGGGGCCCATGGCCATTCCCAACTGCCCCATGCTGCTCATCATGGGCATGCCTGCACACAACCTGGGCACCACCGTGCCCATGACCAACGGCGACAACACCGGCATCGCGCTGGGCGTAGCCTCGGCCACGGTCATGGGGCCTTCGCGCCACCTCACTGGCGCGTTCACTGTGTTGTTCCATGGCATGCCGGCGAGCCGCATGACCAGCATGTCGCTGCAGAACAGCACCAACTGCCCCGGGATTCGCATCGTCCCCAGCCAAGTGCTGCTGCTGTTGCTGGCACCCTGACGTCCTCCTCTTTATTTGCCCATTTCTCCATGCTGTTGACCATCACCGCCCCGCCCCTGCGAGCCAGCCAGCCCGGCGCCAGCGCCCACTTCGATGCCACGGGCGGCACGGTCGGGCGCGCTTCCACAAACATGCTGGTGCTGGACGATCCCGAGCGCACCGTCTCGCGGGTGCATGCGCAGATCGTATTCCGGGAGGGCCGCTTTTTTGTGGTCGATCGGGGCAGCAACCCCATGTCGCACAACGGCCGCCCGCTGGGTGCTGGCAACGAGGCGCCGCTGGCCAATGGCGATCGCCTCGTCATCGGTGGGTTTGAGCTGGCGGTCAGCGAGGTGGGCCAGCCGCTGGTGGCAGCGCCGCTTGGGGGCATGGTGCTGGGTGGCCCGGCGGCGGCCCCGATGCCGGTGGCGCCACCGGCATCGCGCGCCAACGACCCGTTCGCCGATTTGTTGGCCGAATTCGCGCCCAAGGCGGCACCGGTGCCCGCTGCAGCGCCAACGCGGCCGGCCCCCGCGCTCAACGACCCGTTTGCCGACCTGCTCGCGCCCTTGCCGAGCGTGGCACCGCCGCCCACCGTCCTGCCCACCGATTTTGCCGATCTGGCGCCCAAGGCCGCACCTTCTTCCTCCAGCATCGACGCGCTGTTTGGCCTTGGCGAGCTCGACAAAGGCGCCGACCCCTTGGGCGGGCCCTTGCTGGGCGATCCGCTGCAGCCCAACACAGCGGCCGCCGCCGATCCGTTTCTGTCACTGCAGGCCGGTCCGTTGACAGGGGCGCCTGCGGCCTCCAACCACGTGCCCTTGCTCAACACCGCCTTCGAGGTGCCCGCTCCGCGCCGTGCCGTGCCGCCGCCGCCCGAGGTGACGGCGCCCTGGCCACCGGCCCCGGCGTTGGCCAACCCGCCCGAAGCCCCACCGGTTTCCACACCCGTCGCTGCGACATTGCCGGACGACTGGGACCCGCTGGGCCGCGCCGCCCCGCTGCCCAGCCCGCCCGCGCCGGTGCCACCACCGCCTGCGGCCAGCCGGGTCGAGATCGTCACCGCGGCCCCCACACCGGTTCCCGCACCTCTCCCTGTTTCTGCCCCGGTGACGCGGCCTGTGCCCCCGCTACCGGCGGCCGGCGTGCCGGCCGGCGACGCCGAGCTGCTGGCCGCGCTCCTGCGTGGGCTGGGCGAGCTGCATAAGGGCCCGCAAAGCCTCACGCCCGAACTCATGGAGCGCATCGGCCTGTTGCTGCGCCTGAGCGTGGAAGGCACGCTGCAGTTGCTGGTCACGCGCCAGGAGTTCAAGCGCGAGGTCAAGGCCGATGTCACCATCATCGCCTCGCAAGCCAACAACCCACTGAAGTTCTCGCCCTCGGTCGAGGTGGCGCTGGACCACCTGCTGGGCACCGGTGTGATGCGTGGCTTCATGGGCCCCACCGAGGCCATGCGCGACGCCTACACCGACCTGCGCGCCCACGAGTTCGGTGTCATGGTGGGCATACGTGCGGCGCTGCAAAACGTGCTCGACCGCTTTTCACCCGAGGCGCTGGAGCAGCGCCTCACCGACAAGTCCATGCTCGACAACCTGTTCGCGGCCAACCGCAAGGCCAAGCTGTGGGACCAGTTTCACGCCCTGTCCAAACAGATACAGGAAGAGGCGCAGGAGGATTTCCACAACCTGTTCGGCAAGGCTTTCCTCAAGGCCTACGACGAGCAGGTCAACAAGCTGGCCGAACAACACCGACAAGGTGGCCCCCATGGACGTTGAGATCGTCGCTTTTTCGCGCCGTGGCGGGCGACCCTACAACGAGGACAGCTACGGCCAATGGAACGACGGCCATTTCGCGGCCTGTGTGGTGGCCGATGGCGCGGGCGGGCATGGCGGTGGCGACGTGGCGTCCACGTTGGCGCGCAACAGCTTGCTGCAGGGTTTTTCGCAGGCGCCGGCGGCGGCGCCCCAGCGCCTGGGCGAATTGCTGCGCCAGGCCGACGACCTGGTGCGCGAACAGCAGGCCAGTGGCCACGCGCTGGCGCGCATGCGTACCACGGCGGTGATGTTGGCGCTGGACCTGGTGAACGACCGCTTTGTTTTTGCCCATTGCGGCGACAGCCGCCTCTACTGCTTTCGCCGGGGGCAGGTGGCCCTGCGCAGCACCGACCACAGCCTGGTGCAGCAGCTGGTGGCCAGCGGCGCACTGGACGACGAGGGCGCGCGGCTTCACCCGCGCCGCAACGTGTTGTTGTCGGCCCTGGGGGCGCCGGCGGGTGAGCTGGAGATCAGCGTCAGCGCAGTGCTCGACCTGGCCGACGGCGACCTGTTCCTGCTGTGCAGCGACGGGGTGTGGGAGCTGCTGCCCGATGCGCGCCTGGCCGAGATCATCTGCTCGGCGGCCTCGCCCAGCCTGGCCCTGCAGGCCCTGGAGCGCGAGGTGGTGAGCCTGGCGCACGCCGAGCACGACAACTTCACCGCCGTGCTGGTCAATGCCCAGGCCGAGTCCAATGTCACGCGGCTGTTGCCGCCGCTGGAGTGAGCATGAAAGCCTGGCTGGCAGCGCTGGTGCTGGGGTTGACGTGCATGGCGGCCTGGGCCGACTACGGCACCGACCAGACCGCCTACGCGGCCCAGGGGCGCTACGACCTCATCGAACAGCAGGTGGAGGCCCTGCAGGCCAAGGGCCCGCTGCGCACCCGCGATCAGCACGCCCTGTGTTTTGCCTACGCCAAGCTCAAGCGCCACGACCGCCTCATGCCCTGCCTGGACCAGCTTGAAGCCCTGGTGCGCAAGGGCGATCGGCGCACCCGCCTGTTTGGCCTCGACGACGCCACCCCGGCCGTGTACCTCATGCGCGCGGAGGCGTTGATCGACCTTGGTGACCTGCCAGGCGCGCGTGCGCGCGCCAACGATGCCCTGATCTGGCTGCGCAAGGAACAAAGCGAAGACCACGACATGGTGGTCAATGCGTACGCCTTGTTGGCGGTGGCAGCGGCCATGCAGGGCGATGGCGCGCTCGCTCGCCAGACCGTGGGCCTGCTGCGTGACTTCCGTGTGGGCAACGATTTCAGGCGTGCCAAGGCCATGGCGTTGGCGCGTGCACAAATGGCCATCGGCGCCTGGGCCGATGTGATCGCCACCATGGAATCCAGCGAGGCCGATTTCCGCTTCGATGCCATGCTGGACCGTTTGCTCTCAGGGGCGGCGTTTTCGGGCCGCAACAACTGGATTTGGGTGGAGCTGCCACGTGCCTACATGCTGCACAAGGCGCAGTTGGAAGTGGGCCGGGTGGACGCCGCGCGCCAGGGCCTGGACCGCCTGCTGGCCATGCCCGAGCTGCCGGTGCACGGCGAGCTGCACTGGCAGGTGCTGCTGGAACGCGCGGTCATCGCCGAACGCGATGGCGACCCCGGCCTGGCCTTGCGCCTGTACGAACGCGCGCGCCAGGTGATCGAGTCGCAACGCCGCTCGGTGCGCTCCGAGGCCAGCAAGATCGGTTTTTCCAGCGACAAGCAGGCGGTTTACCGGGGCTTGGTGCGCACGGCGCTCAAACAGGGTGACACGGCGCTGGCCTTCCAGACCGCCGAACACGCCAAGGCCCGCGCCTTGGTGGACATGCTGGCGCAAAAGGCCGACTTCGGTATCTATGGCCAGAACGCGACACGGGTGGCCGAGCTGTTCAAGCGGTTTGAGCAGCTCGACATCGAGCTGGGCATCCAGCGACCCGATGCGAGTGCGCAGGCCCGCCAGACCACCCGCAACCAATGGGCGCAGACGATGACCGAGTTGCGCGACCTGGCGCCGCAATTGGCTTCGTTGCTCGCACCGCAGGCGCTGACGCCGGCCGACGTGAGCCGCCACCTCGACGCCGACGAGGCGCTGGTGGGCTACTTTTCGGCCGACAAGGCCTGGTACGGCTACACCCTGGTGGCCGGGCAGCTGCGCTTTTTTGCCCTCGATGGCGAAGGCCTGGAAGAAGACGTGCGCGATTTCCGCGACGCCGTCAAACGCCGCCGCCGTGCCGCCAACGAGCTGGGCGACGCGTTGTTTGACCGCCTGCTCAAGCCCATGATGACCGGGCTGCAGGGCAAGCACCTGGTCATCGTGCCGCAAGGCAGCTTGCACTACCTGCCGTTTGCCGCCCTGCGCCAGAATGGCAAGTTCCTCATCGAGAACCGGGCCTTGCGCTACCTGCCCTCAGCCGCGCTGGCCGGCCTGCTGCGTGCCAGCGACACGGCAAGCATCCAGCGCCTGCTGGTGTTGGGCAACCCCGACCTCAACCGCCCCGAACTGGACCTGCCGTCGGCCCAGCAGGAGGCACAGAACCTGCACCAGAAATTCCCGAACCGCAGCGAACTGTTCGTGCGCCGCGCGGCCAGTGAAAGCCTGGTCAAGCAGCGGGCCGGCGAGTTCAGCCACATCCACCTGGCTTCGCACGGCGAGTTCTCCAGCGACAACCCGCTGGGTTCGCGTCTGAAGCTGGCCGCCGACGAGCGCAACGACGGCATGCTCACCGTGAGTGAGATTTACGGCCTGCCGCTGCGCGCCCACATGGTGGTGCTGTCGGCTTGCGAAACCGGTCTGGGCCAGGTCACCTCGGGCGACGACGTGATTGGCCTGACCCGGGGCTTTTTGTATGCTGGCGCCAAGAACGTGGTGGGCTCGCTGTGGGAGGTGGACGACGATGCCACGTCCACCCTATTCCAGTCGATGTACGAGCTGATGGCGCAGGGCCGCAGTCCCAAACAGGCGCTGGCGCAGGCTCAGGCGCGGCTGCTCAAGGACAAGCCGCATCCCTTTTATTGGTCGGCGTTTTTCCTGTCGGGCTCGGGCAGCTGAGCAGGCGCTCAGGGGCAGGTCGCCAAGGGCTTGCCGGCGGCCTGCTGCACCACAGGGTCGATGCGCGCACGCTCGGCTTCGGTGAGTGCGGGCAGGCGCACCGTCACGCTGCGCTGTTCTTCGCGCTCCTT
>DASUIK010000097.1:0-5357 GCA_036279795.1 Burkholderiaceae bacterium
GGGGTTGCGCTTACCGTATCACACGGGCGGCCACGTGAAAAGCCATCCTCCCACGAACCCCCTGACCATGACCACCATCATCCAACAAGCCGACCTCATCGAATCCGTTGCCGCCGCCCTGCAGTACATCAGCTACTACCACCCGGCCGACTACATCGCCCACCTGGCGCGCGCCTACGAACGCGAGCAAAGCCCGGCCGCCAAGGATGCGATTGCGCAGATCCTGACCAACAGCAAGATGAGCGCCACCGGCCACCGCCCGATCTGCCAGGACACCGGCATCGTCAACGTGTTCCTCAAAGTCGGCATGGATGTGCGCTGGGACGGCTTCACCGGCAGCCTGGACGACGCCATCAATGAAGGCGTGCGCCAGGGCTACAACCACCCCGACAACACGCTGCGCGCGTCGGTCGTGGCCGATCCGCAGTTCGACCGCAAGAACACCAAGGACAACACGCCCGCCGTCATATTCACCGAGATCGTGCCCGGCAACACGGTGGAAGTGACCGTGGCCGCCAAAGGCGGTGGCTCGGAAAACAAGAGCAAGATGGTCATGCTCAACCCCGGCGACAACGTGGTGGACTGGGTGCTCAAGACCGTGCCCACCATGGGCGCAGGCTGGTGCCCGCCGGGCATGCTGGGCATCGGCATCGGTGGCACCGCCGAAAAAGCCGTGCTAATGGCCAAGGAAAGCCTGATGGACGACATCGACATGTACGAGCTGCAGACCAAGGCGTCCAAGGGCGAGAAGCTCGACCGCGTGGAAGAAATGCGCCTGGAGCTGTACGAGAAAGTCAATGCGCTGGGCATTGGTGCGCAGGGCCTGGGTGGCCTGACCACGGTGCTGGACGTCAAGATCAAGATGTACCCCACCCACGCGGCCAGCAAGCCGGTGGCCATGATCCCCAACTGCGCGGCCACGCGCCACGCGCACTTCGTGCTCGACGGCAGCGGCCCGGTGTACCTGGACGCGCCCTCACTCGACCTGTGGCCCAAGGTGGACTGGACCCCAGACACCGACAAGAGCGTGCGCGTCAACCTCGACACCCTCACGCCCGCCGAGGTGGCCAGCTGGAAACCTGGCCAGACCCTACTGCTCAACGGCAAGATGCTGACCGGCCGCGACGCCGCGCACAAACGCATCCAGGACATGCTGGCCAAGGGTGAGCAGCTGCCGGTGGACTTCACCAACCGCGTCATCTACTACGTCGGCCCGGTCGATCCGGTGAAGGGCGAGGCCGTGGGCCCCGCCGGCCCCACCACCGCCACCCGCATGGACGGCTTCACCGAGATGATGCTGGCCAAGACTGGCCTGATCGCCATGATCGGCAAGGCCGAGCGCGGCCCGGTCGCCATCGAGGCCATCAAGCAACACAAGAGCGCCTACCTGATGGCCGTGGGCGGCGCCGCCTACCTCGTGTCCAAGGCCATCAAGACCGCCAAGGTGGTGGGCTTTGAAGACCTGGGCATGGAAGCCATCTACGAGTTCGACGTGGTCGACATGCCCGTGACGGTGGCGGTGGACTCGGGCGGCACCAGCGCCCACATCACTGGCCCGGCCGAGTGGAGCAAGCGCATCGCCTCGGGTGAGTTCAAGGGCATCGCGATCGCCGGTTGATGGGGAACGCGCCCATCGGCGTGTTCGACAGCGGCATCGGTGGCCTCAGCGTGTTGCGCGCGCTGCGCGCCGAGCTGCCCCACGAACGCTACGTCTATTTCGCCGACAGTGGCCACGCGCCTTACGGCGAACGCGGAGATGCGTTTGTCATTGAACGGTCGCTGGCCATCACCGCTGACTTGATCGAGCGCCAGGGCATCAAGGCCCTGGTGGTCGCGTGCAACACCGCCACAGCCGCCGCCATACACACGTTGCGGCAACAACACCCGCTGCTACCCATCGTGGGCGTTGAACCCGCCCTGAAACCCGCCCTCGCGGTCACGCGGACCCGGCGGGTGGGCGTGTGGGCCACCCGCGGCACGCTGGAAAGCCCGAAGTTCGCTGCCCTGCGCGCCTCCCTGGGCGACCAGGCCGAGTTCGTCACCCAGGCGTGCGATGGCTTGGCCTTAGCCATTGAGCAGCAGTCCACCGAACCCGAGCGGGTGCCGGGGCTGTGCAAGCGTTACTTGGATGCGATGGGTCGCTTCGGCACCGGCGCGGGCGAGATCGACACGCTGGTGCTGGGCTGCACCCACTATGTTTTCGTGCGCGAGACGCTGGCCGAAAGGCTGGGCCCCGGCGTGGCCCTGGTGGACACCGGCGCCCCGGTGGCGCGCCAGACGCGCCGCCTGCTGGCAGACGCCCATCTGCTGGCCCACCTGGCAGAACCCGCGCTGCCAGCTATTGAATGGCTGGGCACCGGCTCGGCCACGCAGTTGGCCACCGCCGCCTCACGCTGGCAGATCTGACACGGCCCACAGCCGCTCGCCGCCCGCCTCCAGGTGGGTTAGGTACAAGCGCAACTCCAGCTCCAACTGGTGGTAGTCGGGCAACATGTGCTGGCACAGGCGGTAGAAGGCCTTGTCGTGCTCGCGCTCGCGCAGGTGGGCCAGCTCGTGCACCGCGATCATGTCGAGAAAGGCCAGCGGTGCATCGCGGAACACCGAACCAATGCGAATCTCGCGTGCCGCTTTCAGCTTGCTGCCTTGCACGCGCGACACCCGCGTGTGCAGGCCCAGCGCGTGCTGCACCACATGCAGCTTGCTGTCGAAACACACGCGGTCCAGACGCGGCGTCTGGCGCATGTGGTTTTGCCGCAGCCCCTCCACATGGGCGTACAGCGCGCTGTCGTTGCGTTTGCCGTGGGCCTGCGGGTGGCGCTGCAGCAGCCAGGAGGCCAGCCGCCCACCGTCGAGCAGGCCACGCGCCTGTTGTTGCAACTCGGGCGAATAGGCCGACAGGTATTTGAGCGGCGTGGCCACCGGGGCGCTCACTCAGGCGCCTGCGCCGCAGCGCGCTCGCCGCGCGCCATGTCCACCGGCCACAGCAAGAGCAGGCCAATGACGAACAGCGCGGTGGTGGACAGGATGGCCAGGCGGTGGTTGCCCCCGGTGGCCCAGGTGATGGCGCCGTAGGTCAGCGGGCCAACGATGCTGGCCAAGCGTGTGGCCAGGGCCCACAGACCATAAAACTCGGCGCGCTGCGCAGGCGGTGCAAGCAGGCCCGCCATCGCCCGGCCCGCCGATTGGCTGGACCCCATGCACAGGCCAGCGATGACGGCGGCGTACCAGAACATGCCTTTGCTGGTGGACAGCGCGGCCACCACGCAGGTCACGATCCAGCCGACCAGCGTGACGGCCAGCGCGCGCTGGTGGCCCAGCCGGTCTTGCCCGTAGCCAAAGGCAAAAGCGCCCACGGCGGCGGCGATGTTGAGGGCAAAGATGAGCACCATGGTTTCCTGGGGCACAAAACCCACCACCTGCTCGGCATAGATGGCAGCGAGCGTGATGGCCACAGCCACCCCGCCCTGGTAGGCCACCGCACAGCCCATGAGCCACATGAAATCACGGTAGTGGCGCGCCTGGCGCCAGGTGGCCTGCAGTCGCCCCAGCGAGGCATGAAGCCCGCCTTGCGCCAAGGCCTCAGGGTTGGGTCGAGCGCGCTCGCGCAACAGGCTAAAAGTGAACACCGCCGCCACCGCAAACACCGCAGCGGTGATGAACATGGTGACGGGCACAAAATGCGCGGCGGGCAAGCCCCGCGCCTGCGCCCACAGCACATAGCCCAGGCTCAAACCCAGCGCCAGCATGCCACCCACGTACCCCAGGCTCCAGCCCCATCCGCTGACACGGCCCATGGCGTGCGGGCGCGCCAGCTCGGGCAAAAAGGCGGCAATCAGCGAATCGCCCCAGGAATAGAACAGGTTGGACAGGATGAGCAGGCACACGGCCAGCGCCACGTCACCCGGCCCCACCAGCGCGAGCGCTGCAGTGCTGGCCACACAGCCCACCGTGCAGAGCAAAAGCAGTTGCTTCTTGTTGGCCCGCAAATCGGCCAACGCGCCCAAGGTGGGCATGGTCAGCATCACGATGGCGTAAGACACGCTCAACGTCGCCGTCCAGGCGAAGGTGGCCCAATCCGCCCCGCCGGCCACACCCCCCACAAAGTAGGCCGCGAACACGGCCGTGAGCACAACCGTTGTGTAACCGGAATTGGCGAAGTCGTACATGGCCCAGCCCAGCACCTCGCGGCGGCGCACGCCGGGGTTGAGGGCGCCGGTCAGGCTCTCGGCCATGGGCAGTTTGGGCGTTGGGTTCAGTGCAGGTGGCGCGGCTTGCGCGGGCCGCCGTGGCCGCCCGAGGAACCGCCCTGGCCGCGCGGCGGCCGGCCCAGCTGCATGGAGTTGATCAGCGCGTCAAAACGGCCGGAGAAGAGCTTGTCGATGGCCCCCACCACATCGCCCAGCTCAGAAGCGTCAAAGTGGCGTTCCATGATGTGCACCACGTCCTGCACCAGCAAATCGCGCTGCACCTGCATGATGGCAGCGGGCGTGGGCCCGACAAAACACATCATGAAATCGTCGCGTGACTCCGCCTCTTCGTCTTCCGTTTCTTCGTCGAACTCGGTGTCGTAGAACGAGACTTCCAGGGCCGCGCCCGCTGACGCGATGTCGTTGAGCGCCATGCAGGTCTCTTCGATCACCTGACGAAAATCCTCATCACCACTCACCGTCCAGCACAGCTGCAACAGGTGTTGGGGTGCGTCAAAACGGATGCCTGGCTCGTCCTCGTAGGCGCTGGCTGCGCCATCGGCCAGCGACTTGGCACCGGCATACACCCACAGCGGTTTGAGGGCTTCCTGGATCTGCGCAAAGGCCACGTCATCGCGCAGCGGCACGTCGCCATGGACATGAATCTCGAAGGGGGCGTCGTAAGGGGTCATGGTCTGTACTCTCAAAAATGGCTGGCCGTCACGTCGCCTGGTGCCCCGAACCGGCACCGCCAACCCGCGCCGATCAAGGCTTTACGGGAAAAACGGGGGAATTTCGGGGGCAAACGTATGCACACTCGAAACCGCCAGATCAGGTCTGGGCTGCATTTTCTCACGCCGCCGACCTGGGGGCGAGGCCACTACAGCGTCGGCGGTCCAGCCTAGTACGTCGAGCGGAGATGCACGCCGCGCACCTTGTCCGCATTGGCCGCTTGGAGCGAAGACTGGGGACTCGCAGTGGCTCGACGGACAGGTTTCTGGGCGCCACCGAGGTCACGCCGGCCCAATGCCAGGGGCGCCAAGTCACTCCTCGACAGCGACAAACTTGCTCTTCCCTACGCAAGTCTCACCCGACGTGTAGCGGACGGTGTATTCGCCAACGATGACGTCGTCCAATTTGCGGAGACTTTCCAACTCAAGATTGCCCTGC
>DASUIK010000098.1:0-2362 GCA_036279795.1 Burkholderiaceae bacterium
GCCCCCAGCATGGCCAGGCGGTCGTTGATTTCGGCCAGCGTGGTGGTGCCGTACTGCGCCGGGTCGCGCTTGCCGAACATGTTGAGGTTGATGCCGTGCAGGACGAGAACTTTCACGCCCATCTCCGCCTTACTTGCGCACCTTGGCGAGTTCGTCCTGCAGTTCCTTGACGGTGTCCTGGCCGGCGTTCACGGCGTACTTGGCCACCACCGGGCGCAGCTTGTCGCGCAGCTTGCCCAATTCGGCCGGGGACAGCTCGGTCACTTGCAGGCCGGCCTTCTTCATGTTGTCCAGGGCTGAGGCCACCTGGCTGCGCGCCTGCTCCCGTTGGTACTTGGCCGATTCGATCGCCGCGTCGCTGATGATCTTTTTCTGCTCGGCGTTCAGGCCGTCCCAGAACTTTTTGCTGATGATCACCGACTGCGGGTTGTACTGGTGGTTGCTCAGCACCATGTGCTTCTGCACTTCGTGGAACTTGTTGGCGTTGATCACGGTGATCGGGTTTTCCTGCCCGTCAATCGCTTTTTGCTCCAGCGCCGCGTAGACCTCGGGGAAGGGCAGGGGCGTGGGGTTGGCGCCCAGGGCCTTGACCCAGTCGACGTTGATGGGGTTGGGGATCACGCGCAGTTTCAGGCCCTCGATGTCTTCCACCTTGGTGATGGGGCGCTTGCTGTTGGTGATGTTGCGAAAGCCCAGCTCGTAATAGGCCAGGCCCACCATGCCTTTGTCCTGCAGCTTGTCGTGCAGCTTCTTGCCAAAGGGGCCGTCCACCACGGCGTCGGCTTCCTTGCCGGTGGCGAACATGAAGGGCAGGTCGTAGACCGCAAATTCCTTCACCTGGCTGGCCAGGATGCCCGAGTTCAGCGACACCATTTCCAGCGAACCACCCTGTAGGGCCGAGACGTTGGCCTGGTCGCCGCCCAGCGTGCCACCGGGGAAGAGGTTGACCTTGATCTTGCCGCCCGATTTGGTCTGCACGATTTCCGCGAACTTCTCCAGGCCCATCACGATGGGGTGGCCCTTGGGGTTCTGGGTGGCGAACTTGATGGTCTTGTCTTGGGCCTGGGCGGCGCCAAAGGCGGCCACGGCCGCAGCCGCCACGAGGGTCTTGAGGATCAAACGTTTCATGGTGTCTCCTAGGTTGTTGGACAGGAAATATGCGAAGGGGTGAACTCAGCCGGCCAGCCACCGCGCCGGCCAGATGACCAGTTGCGGGAACAGCACCATCAGGAACATGAGTGCGAACTGCGCCAGCATGAAGGGCCACACGCCTTTGGTGACGTCGTCCATGCTGACCTTGCCCACACCGGCCACGGTGTTGAGCACCGTGCCCACCGGCGGGGTGATGAGGCCGATGGCGTTGTTCATGATGAACAGCACGCCGAAGTACACCGGATCGATGCCGGCGGCCTTGACGATGGGCATGAGCACCGGCGTGAGGATGAGTATGGTGGGCGTCATGTCCATGGCCGTGCCCACGATGATGACCAGCACCATGATGGCTGCCATCAGCAGGCGCGGGTGCTCCAGCAGCGGTTCCAGCAAAGCCACCAGTTGGGCGGGCAGCTGCGCCACCGTGATGAGCCAGGCCGACACCATGGCCGCGGCCACCAGAAACATGATGACCGCCGTGGTCTTGGCTGCCGCCAGGAACAGGCCGTAGAGCTGGTTGAGCTTGAGCTCGCGGTACACGAAGACCGAGATCAGCAGGGCGTACACGGCGGCCACCACGGCGGCCTCGGTGGGCGTGAACACACCCATCTTCAGACCCACCACCACGATCACGGGCAGGCCCAGGGCAAACACGGCATTGCGCAGCGCATCCAGTACCTCGGCAGCACTCTTGCGCGGCGGTGTGGCCACGGCCTCGCGGCGCGCCACCCACCACCACGTGAAGCACAGGGCCACGCCCAGCAGCACCCCGGGGGCGATGCCCGCCAGGAACAGCTTGGAAATGGACACGTTGGCCGCCACGCCGAAGATGACGAACCCGATGCTGGGCGGGATGATGGGGGCGATGATGCTGGCCGAGGCCAGCAGACCGGCGGAACGTGCCTTGTCGTGCCCCGCATGGACCATCATGGGCAGCAGCAGGGCGGAGAGGGCGGCCGCGTCGGCCACGGCCGAGCCCGACAGCGCGGCCATGATGACGGCGGCCATGATGGCCACATAACCCAGGCCGCCGCGTACGTGGCCCACCATGGACATGGCGAACAGCACGATGCGCTTGGACAGGCCACCGGCGTTCATGATCTCGCCGGCCAGCATGAAAAAGGGCACGGCGAGGAGCGGAAAACTGTTGGCGCCCTCAATCACGTTCTGCGCCAGGATCTGCGCGTCGAACATGTCCAGGTGCCACATC
>DASUIK010000099.1:0-10249 GCA_036279795.1 Burkholderiaceae bacterium
GCCGGTCTTGGCATCGTAGGTGCCGCCCAGCCAGGTGGCAGCACCCCCGGTCTTCCAGGTCTCGCCCGGCCAGCTGGCGTTGACCACGCCGGTGACGCCGTTCTCCTTGCCGTCCTTGTAGCCCATGTGGCCTTCCACCACGGGGCGGGTCCAGACCATCTTGCCGGTCTTGGGGTCGCGGGCTTCCACGCGACCAATCACGCCGAACTCGCCGCCCGAGACGCCGGTCATGAGCAGGCCCTCGGCGATCAGCGGGGCGGCGGTGTAGCTATAGCCGGCGGAGTAGTCGTCGATCTTCTCGCGCCACACCACCTTGCCGGTGTCTTGGTCCAGGGCCACCAGCTGGGCGTCCAGCGTGCCGAAGATCACCAGGTTGTCGTAGAGCGCGGCGCCGCGGTTGATCACGTCGCAGCAGGGCATGATGCCCTCGGGCAGGCGGTGCTCGTACTTCCAGAGCTTCTTGCCGGTCTTGCTGTCCACCGCGTAGATGCGCGAGTAGGACGCGGTGACGAACATCTTGCCCTTGTTGACCAGCGGCTGCGACTGCTGGCCGCGCTGCTTCTCACCGCCGAAGGACATGGACCACACCGGCACCAGCTTGCCAATGGTTTTTTCGTTGATGCCGGTCAGCGGCGAGTGGCGCTGGCCTTGTGTGCCCAGACCCCAGGTCAGCACGTTGTCGGGGGTGGCGGCGTCGTTGGCGATCATCGCGTCGGTGACCTGAGCGCTGACGTGCGCGCTGGCGGCCAGGACCAGAAGGCTCAGTAGGGTGCGTTTCACAGTGTTGTCTCCTGCTGTCTCGGGGTGGGTGGCGCCGCATGGGCGGCGTGGGTTCTTCTTGTGTCCACCGACCAGCGGCCGGTTGGTCCACACCCGCTTGGGGGCAACTTCTGTGCCAGTGTCGAAAGCCGCTTTTTCAGGGGCGCTGGGTCGCGAACAAGCCCGGGTGATAGGTTTTCTGTTTCATACCGGCAGTGCCGCCGGTGTGACAGTGTTCAGAAATGAATCACTGGCGCGGTGCAGCGCGCAACAACGCCCGGGCTTCGTGGCCGGGGTAGAACTGCGCCAGTGTGCGGTGCCACTCGGCCGGCTGCGCGGCCCAGGTGGCAAAACGTTCGGGCAGGGGTTGGCGCATCAGCTCGCCGATGTCCTGGCCTTGCTCGGCGGCCTGGGCCATGGTGGCCTGCGCCCACTGAAGCCAGTCGCGGGTCTGCGCGATGCCGGCGTGGCCGGTGTGCACCGGGCCGTGGCTGGGCACCACCACACTGTCCTCGCCAACCAGCGCCTGCAGGCGTTGCAGGCTGGCCAGCCAGCGCGTGAAGTCGGCGTGTGGTGTGGTGGGCACCCGCTGGGCGAACACCAGGCCGCCCGCAAACACCACGCCCGTGCTGTGATCCAGCAGCACCAGGTCGTCGCCGGTGTGGCCCTCCAGGCGCAACAGCTCCAGCCGGTGTGTGCCCAGCGGCCACGGGCCGGGTGTGAGGGCATCGCGCGCGGGCGTGGGTTCGGTGCCGGCCATGGCGTCGCCACACAGGCGGTAGAGGTTGGTGGCGTAGCTGGGGCCTTCGGCCACCATGCCGGCGATGCTGCCAGCCAGGGCGGCGGTGGGGCGGTCGACCCAGGCCTGGTTGCCAAAGAAGTAGTCGGGGTGGAGGTTGAGGTTGAGCACCCGCAGCACCGGCTCGTCCGTCACGCGGGCGATGGCCTGGCGTTGCTGCTCGCCGTACTGGCGCGAGGGCCCGGTGTTGACCACCACCACGCCGGCCCCGGTGGCGATGAAGGCGGTGTTGATGATGTTGCAGCCGTTGGCGGGCCGGAAGTCGTCCACCGCGCCTTCCAGCACCCAGGTGCCGGGTGCGATGGCGCGTGGCGTCAGCGCGTAGCCGTGTTTTGTTTGCGCCAGCGTGGACCAGGGCGTGCACACCATGAGCAGGCCCAGCATGGCCGCCAGCAACGGCCGTTTCATGCCGTCACCTCGGCGGTGATGAGGTTGCCGTTGTTGTCGCGCCCGCTCAGGCGCAGCGTGCCCTGGGGGCGCTCGCCCAGCTCGAAGGTCAGCAGCGGGTTTTCCGACACCGGCTCGTGCAGGGCCAGGCGCCACAGCGGGCGTTGCTGCGCGTCGTCAAGCTGCAGGTGCTCGATGTAGAAGGCCGGGATGCCGGCGACCAAGCCGGTGTCCATGGGGTGCATCACGCGCAGGCGCAGGCGGTGGCTGCCTTCGATCACGTTGGGAAACACGCGCGCCTGCACCTGGCCCAGGGTGCGGCTCCAGGAGCCGTCGGTGCGTGTGATGCCCGGCACCGTGCAGCCGCCGCCGGCCGCCTGCACCCAGGTGCCGCCCACGTGCCAGCGGCCATCGCGCGTGCGCACCAGGGCGCGCACCGGCGAGGCCTGTTCCATGCGGAAACGAAAGGCCAACATGGGCAGGGCGCGCAGGGGCTCGAACACCAGCACCTCGCGCACCGGGTTGCGGTCCACCACCACACGGATGTGGTCTATGCCACCGCCGGTCTGGGCGAGCGCGCGCGCGTCCACCAGCAGGGGCACGTTCATGGCGTCGTCGGCAAAGGCCGGGCCTTGCACCTTCACCTCCGGGCTGAAGCGCATGGGGCTGGCACCGATGTGCTGGCGGCGCAGCGTGGGCCAGGTCATGGCGCCCAGTGGGTCGCCGCCGGTGGGGTCGTCCTGGGCCCAGGCGGTGGGCAGCGCCAGGCTGGCGCCCAGTTGCAGCAGGCTGCGGCGGGTGTTCATGTTCAGCCTCCCCCCTTTTGTTTGATCCAGCCGCGCTGCGGGTCGTAACCCCACCAGGCCAGGCCGAAGAAGACCACACCGCCCAGCAGCACCACCGCCCACGACACGGCGTTGAACTGGCCGTACATGGCAAAACGCATGGCCTCCACCACGTGGGTGAAGGGGTTGAACTGGGCCAGCTGCAGCAGCCACCAGGCACCCGATTCCTCCAGCTTCCACAGCGGGTAGAGCGCCGGGCTGATGAAGAACATGGGGAAGATGACGAAGTTCATGGTGCCGGCGAAGTTCTCCAGCTGTTTCACGTAGACCGACAGCATCAGGCCCAGGGCCGCGAGCAGCGTGGCGCCACACACCATGGCCAGCAGCAGGCCCGGCGCGTGGACCAGTTCGAAGCGGCTGCCCAGCAGCCAGGCGATGAGCAGGAACACGGCCATCTGCAGCAGCGACAGGCTGGTGCCGGCCAGCAGCTTGAAGGCCAGCAGCCAGCCGCGCGGCAGGGGCGCGGTCAGCAGCAGGCGCATCACGCCCATCTCGCGGTCGTAGACCATGGACAGCGAGCTTTGCATGCCGTTGAACAGCGCCACCATGCCCAGCAAGCCGGGCAGCATGTAGACCGGGTATTCGATGTAGGTCTCGTAAGGCGGCACGATGGCGACGCCGAAGACGTTGTGGAAACCTGCCGAAAACACCACGAACCACAGCAGCGGCCGCACCAGGGCCGAGGCCAGGCGGGCCGGCTGGCGCAGGAATTTGTGCAGCTCGCGGCCCACCACCGCGCGCAGGGCGCGCAGCAGGTGGGGGCCGAGGGCGGGGGCAGGAGCGGGCGCGGCGATCACGGCTGGGCCCGGCATGTGCTCTCCTTCTGGTCGACGCCCAGGGTGTCGAGCACCTCGGTCGGGTGCAGCACGCCGTCCAGGGGCGCGGTGCCCACCACACCGTCCACGTGGCTGAGGAACAGGGGCTGGCGCAACTGGCCGTCCCAGGGGCGGAAGCTCAGGCGCGGGCCCTTGAAGCCGTCCAGCGCGATGGCGCCGCCACGCAGGCGCTGCAGCTGGGTGGCGATGGAGGCCTTGGGGTTGTCGGCCAGCACGGCGGCCACGGCCTTCACCGCCATCCAGGCCGCCCAGTCGTGGCCGGCCATGGGGCGCTGGGCCAGGCGCATGAAGCGGCGCGAGAGCTGCGGGCCGCCGTTGCGTTCCCACTGCGGGTGCCAGGCCAGGGCCATGAGACCGCTGCTGCCCACCACCGGGCGGGGCCACTGCGTGGCATAGGGCAGGGTGCGGGCAAATTCGCCGTCGCTGTCCAGCACCGCCACCACCTCGTGCTCGCGGTCGTTGGTGAGCAGGCGCGGGTTGGCCAGATCGCGCTCACGCGGGTCGCCCGAGAGCTTGAAGGGCTTGCTGGCCACCGGCTTGAGGCCGTAGCGTTTGAGAGAGCGGTTCATGGCTTCGGCCAGCAACGCGTCGTCGGCCGAGGGGCCTTGCAGCAGCAGCGGCTTGCGCCAGTTGCGCGCGGCCAGGTACTGGGCCAGCGCGTCGGTGGCCATCTGCTGGCTGGGCGTGGTGTGCAGCAGCTGGGGTGCGCACTGGGCGCCGCGCAGGGCGTCGTCCGCCTGCGAGGTGTTGATCACCAGTGCCCCGCCGAGCGCGGTCGGCGCGGCGGCCACCAGCTGACGCAGCTCGGGCGTGGGCAGGGCCGCCACGATGTGCTGTACCCGGGCCGCCTTCAGCTCCGCCAGCAGCCGGGGCAGGCCCTCGGCATGGGGCAGCACGGCGTCGATCAGCTTGATCGACACGCCGGCGGTGTCCAGCTCCACCTGGGCATCATCGGCGGCCAATTGGGCTGCCGCCCAGGGCCGGCCGGCGGGGTGGCCGGGGTAGGCGCGCTCCAGCCGGCGCGGCGCGTAGCGGGCATCGCCGGCCAGGCTGACCACCGCCACGTTGACCACGGCGTTGGCGGCCCACGCCGTGGGTGCAAGCAGCGTGGTCAGCAGAAGCAGGGCGGCAGCGCGCATCAGGGGGCCACCAGCACGGTGTGGGGCACGCGGCCCACGGGCACCGAGCGCAGCGCTTTGCCGCTGGTGGTGTCCACCAGGGTCATGTCGTCCGACAGGCCGTTGGCCACATACAGCGTCTTGCCGTCGGGGTGCAGCGTGAGGCCCCAGGCGCGTTTGCCCACCAGCACCTGGCGCTTGAGCTGGCGGGTGGCCACGTCGACCTCGGCCACGTGGTTGGCGCGGCCCAGGCCCACCCACACACTTTTGCCGTCGGCGCTGGGAACCAGGCCCACGGGGGTGATGTCGGTGGCGCGCATGCCGGGCAGCTTGAAGTCCACCGTGGCCAACACCTTCTGGTCGGCGGTGGACAACACGGTGACACTCGCGCCCAGCTCGTTGCTCACCCACAGCTCCTTGCCGTCGACGGCCAGGGCGAAGCGGCGCGGGCGGTTGCCCACCTTGATGTTCTTGAGCACCTTGCGGCTTTGCAGGTCGATCAGGTGGACCACGTTGGCCACCTCGGAGGTGACGTAAGCGGTCTTGCCGTCGGGCATGACCAGGATGCCCTCGGGCTCGCCGCCGGTCTTGACCTCGAACAGCTTGCCACCTTTGTCCATGTCGTAGGCGGCCATCACGTTTTCGTCTTCGATGGAGACATAAACCGTCTTGCCGTCCGGGCTGAGGTCGAAGATCTCGGGGCTGTCGCCCAGGGCCACGGTGCGGGTCATGCGGCCCTGGGCCAGGTCCACCACACCGAGCTGGTTGCTGTCGCCGCAGCTCACGTACAGCTCGCTGCGGCTGGCGTTGAAGCGCATGTGACGTGGTCGCTGGCAGACGTCTATGCTTCCCACACGCTCGCCCTGGGTGTCGAACACCAGGACCTTGTGGTCCTTCTCGCTGGACACGTAGACGCGGTTGGTGGGGGCGGCGTGGGCCGGGGCGGACATGGTCACCAAAGTGACCAGGGTCAGTGGCGCCAGCGCGCGCCACGCCCGGTGGCGGGGTGCTCGTTGTGTCATCGGTTGTCTCCGTCGTTGTTCTGTGGGGCAAGCCCGTGACCTTCAAAGCAAAAAAGGTGCCAAAAAAGCGGGCCCACAATTTGCTTCGTGGAGGTCCATGAGCCTGTCCAAGCGCCCGTGTCACACCCCCTGTTCCACCGCCCCCAGCCTGGGCCGACGCCGCCTGTTGCTGGGTGCCGCGGCCTGCGTGGCGGGCTGGGCGGGGCGCACGCGCGCGGCCGCCTGGCCCAGCAAACCGCTGCAGCTCATCGTGCCCTGGCCGGCCGGCGGCGCCACCGATCTGAGCCTGCGCATCCTGTGCGAAGAGGTGGCGCCGCTGCTGGGCCAGCCGGTGGTCACCGTCAACCGGCCGGGCGCGGCGGGCACCCTCGTGGCCTCGCTGCTCAAGGCCGCACCCGCCGATGGTCACACCCTCGGCCAGGTGCCCATCACCGTCTATCGCCACGCCCTCATGCACGCCGTGCCGTGGGACCCGCTGGTGGACCTCAGTCCGGTGATCCAGGTCTCGGGCACCACCTTCGGTTTGCTGGTGCCGGCCAAAAGCCCCTTCCTCAGCCTGGCCGACCTGTTGGCCTGGGCCCGCGCCCACCCGGGCGAGCTGACCCTGGGCTCCACCGGCATGGGCAGCACACCGCACCTGGCGATGGAAGACATCCTGCAACAGCATGGCCTGCGCTGCATCCACGTGCCCTACAAGGGCACGACCGAGCAGATGCTGGCGCTGGCCTCCGGCCAGCTCATGGCGGGGGTCAACTCGACTGGCTTTGCGCCTTGGGTGGACCAGGGCGCCTTGCGCCTGCTGGCGGTGTTTGGCGCCACGCGCAGTGCGCGTTGGCCCGACGTGCCCACGCTGCGCGAACTCGGTTATGAGCAGTCCGTCTACACCTCGCCCTGGGGCTTGGCCGTGCCTCGTGGTGTGGACGAGGCCGTGGTGGCGGCCCTGCACGACGCGTTTCACCAAGGCCTGTTCAGGCCGCGCCACCTGGCCGAGCTGGCCCGCTACGACCAGCAGGTCGAGTATCTGGGCACGGCGGCCTACCGGCGCGCGGTGCAGGACACCAGCGAACGCGAAGCCCGCTTGCTGCGCCGCCTGAACCTGCTGGCCCCGCGCTGAAAGCCCCACCATGACCGAGACCCTTTTGCGTGCCGAGCACCTGCACAAGTCCTACGGTGCCAAGCCGGCGCTGCACGACCTCAGCCTCAGTCTGGCGGCCGGCGAGCTGGTGGTGCTGCTGGGCCCCAATGGCGCTGGCAAGTCCACGCTGATGCAGCTGCTCACCGGCCTGTTCAGCCCCGACCAGGGCCAGGTGCAGGTGCTGGGCCACGACATGCGCACCCATGCCAGCCGCGCGTTGGCTGGGCTGGGCGTGGTGTTCCAGCAGCCTGCGCTGGACCTGGACCTCACGGTGACGGCCAACCTGCTGTTCCACACCGACCTGCATGGCCTGCCACGCGTGCGGGCGCGCGAACGCATCGCGCAGGGCTTGCAGGCCATGGGCCTGGCCGATCAGGCGCAGGCACCGGTGCGAAGTTTGTCGGGCGGCACACGGCGCAAGGTGGAGCTGGTGCGCGCCCTGTTGCACGCGCCGCAGGTGCTGCTGATGGACGAGGCGACGGTGGGCCTGGACCCGGCCTCGCGCCAGCAGATGCTGGGGTGGGTCCGCCGGCTGACCCGCGAGCAGGGCGTGGCCGTGTTGTGGGCCACCCACCTCATCGAAGAGATTGAGCAGGCAGACCGGCTGGTGGTGTTGCAGCAGGGGCGGCTGCGTTTTGATGGCACGGTGGCCGAGTTCAGCGCCCAGTCGCAAGACAACAGCCTGCCCGACCAGGTGCTGCGCCAATACCAGCGCTGATCAGCGGTAGAAGGCTTCGACCGCGCCTTTGAGCTTGATCATCAGCGGCTGGCCTTTGCGGTCCACCGTCTTGCCGGCGGGCACGCGAATCCAGCCTTCGCTGACGCAGTATTCCTCGACGTCGAAACGTTCTTTGCCGTTGAAACGGATGCCGATGTCGTGCTCGAACACAGCGGCCACGTGGTGTGGGCTGCGCGGGTCGATGGACAGGTGGTCGGGCAGCGCGGGGCGCTCGGAAGCGGGGGAGGCAGTGTCGTTCATGCGGGCGATTGTCGCCGAGCCAGCTCCGTCACTGTGACAAGGCGGGGCGTGGCGAGGCGCGGGTGGGCGCCGGCACCAGCCGGGGGGCTGCAGCGGGCGTATGCCGCGCCTGCTGCTGTTCGCGCATCTGGCGGCGCAGGCCCACCGCGTCGGTGGCCGTCGCGCTGGTGCCGCCGTTGTCGATGCGGAACACCGCCACCGTTTCGGTGGTGTTTTGCGCCAACCCTTCCAGCGATTGCGCCGAGGCCGCGATTTCCTCCACCAGCGCTGCGTTCTGCTGGGTGATGGTGTCGAGCTGGGCCACGGCCGAATTGATCTGCGAAATGCCGGTCAGCTGTTCGCGCGCGGCGTTGCTGATCTCGTCCACCAGCACGTTGACGCGGCGCACACCTTCCACCGCTTCGCTCATGGTCTTGCGCGCGGCCTCCGATTTGAGGTGCCCGGCCTCCACCTTGTCGGCCGAGTCCTCGATCAGCGTCTTGACCTCCTTGGCCGCCGTGGACGTGCGTTGGGCCAGGGTGCGCACCTCGCTGGCGACCACCGCAAAACCGCGCCCCTGCTCGCCGGCGCGGGCGGCTTCCACGGCCGCGTTGAGCGCCAGGATGTTGGTCTGGAAGGCGATGCTGTCGATGACCTGGGTGATTTCGCTGATGCGCTTGGACGCGTCCTGGATGGCACGCATGTTTGCGCTCACCTCGTCAACCGCCTCGCTGCCGCGTTCGGCGATGGCCCGCGCATGTGCCGACAATTCGCTGGCCTGGCGTGCCGACTCGGCGGACTGTCGCACCGTGCCGGTGATCTCCTCCATCGATGCCGCCGTTTGCTCCAGGTTACTGGCCTGGGCTTCGGTGCGCTGGCTGAGGTCCAGGTTACCGCTGGCAATTTCGGCCGTGCCCACCACCATCGCCGCGCTCTGGGTGCGCGCGTCGCGTACCACCGAACGCAGGTTCACGCCCAGTTGGCTCAAGGCCACCTGCAGGTCACCGAGCTGGTCGCTGCGGGTGTGGGCCACCGACTGCGTGAGATCACCCGCCGCCATGCTGTTGGCCGCGCCGATCAGGCCATCCAGCGGTCCCGTGATGAGGTTTTTCAGGTACCACCAGAAGCCCAGCAGCAGGGCCAGCTTCACGGCCAGGCTGAGCGCCGTCATCAGGCCGCCACTCGCGGGCAACACGGCGTTGACGCCCTGGCCCACCAGCACCAGGGCCAGCAGCACCAGCAGCATTTTTCCCGCCAGGCTCAGTCGCATCATTTCGCTCAGGCGACCACCCAGCGTCTGTTTGACGAGTCGGCCGTTCTTGAGGGTGTGCACCAGGCGGCCCGCTTCCTTTTCGGCGCGCATGGTGGCGTAGAGCTGCTCGGCGGCCGCAATCTGTTCGCGTGTGGCTTCGGTGCGCACCGACATGTAGCCGATGGGCTGGCCGTTTTCCAGCAAGGGGGTGGCGTTGGCCATCACCCAGTAGTGGTCGCCGTTCTTGCGCCGGTTTTTCACCGGGGCCGACCAGGGTCGGCCGCTGGCAATCGTGGCCCACATGTCGCGGTACGCCTCTTCCGGCATGTCCGGGTGGCGCACGATGTTGTGGGGTTGTCCGAGCAGCTCCTCTTTCTCGTAGCCACTGACCTCGATGAACAGCGGATTGCAGTAGAGGATGCGGCCTTTGGTGTCGGTGGTCGAAACCAGGGTTTGGCCTTTGGGGAACGGATATTCCTGGCCGCTGATGGGCAAATTGATGCGCACGATTCCTCCGCTGTTGTGACAACATCCACTGGGCGGCACCTTGTGACTCCGACGGCCACAAACCTTCCCTTGTGATGCAAGCTTTTTATGGGATAAAGGTTAACTGGCGGAAACAATATACGCAAGCGGAATTCGAGGAGACGGTCGTGGTCATGCAATACACCTACGTGGCGCCGCACTTGCCCGAGAACAAGATGCGCATCTACCCCACCCAAGTGATCAACATCATTGGGGGGCCGGGCAGCGACAAGTCGCTCTACACCGCCGCCATCGTGCTCAGCCTGCACCAGCGCCACCTGACGGTGGAGACGGTGCCCGACTACGCCAAGGCGCTGGTGTGGCAGAAGGACCTGGAGGCCTTGCGCAACCAGTACCTCATTGCCCACCAGCAAAACACCATGCTGAGCATCCTGGACGGCCAGGTGCAGTTCCTCGTCACCGAGTGCTCCTTGCCGCAGTTGCTTTACTACAACAATAGCTACCCCGACAACATCTGCGACGTGGACAAGACGCGCAAGCAGATCCTGGCCTGGTATCGGCAGTACAAAAACGTCAACGTGCTGGTGCAGCGCGACCCCGACAAGAAGTACGTGCGCAGTGGCCGGCTGCAGGACGAAGACCAGGCCCGTGC
>DASUIK010000100.1:0-14020 GCA_036279795.1 Burkholderiaceae bacterium
GCCATGTGCCCAAACGCGGTGAGGTGCACGTCATGGCCGGTCTGCGGTTCGTGGTCATGCACACCAAAGGCGGCGCCGTGAAGTGGTTCAAGGTCGTCGCCGAGACGGCCGAGGGTTGATGCGGGCCGGCGCGCCGCGTCCCCGGTTCATTTGGGCGCTGTGTGTGCTGGCGGGCCTGGCACAAGCCGCCGCGCTGGCTTGGCCCTGGCCCCCGTTGGACAGCCTGGGCCTGCGCACCGGGCAGCCGGTGGGTTGGCTGCAGGTGCTCGGGCTGGGTGGGCTGGTGTTTGCGCTGCGAGGCGCGCCCAGCGCCCGCGCTGCCTTGGGTCGCGCATGGTTAAGCGCCACCGCCTGGTTGTGTGGCACCTTCTGGTGGCTTTTCATCTCCATGCACACCTACGGCGGGCTGGCCGCGCCCCTCGCCGGGCTGGCGGTGCTGGCGTTGGCCGCCGCGTTGGCCTTGTATTACGGGCTGGCCGGCGGGCTGTGGTGGCGCTGGCGCCACAGCGGTGTGCTGTTGCAGGCCCTGGCCTTCGCGGCCTTGTGGACCCTGGCCGAACTCGCGCGTGGTGTGCTGTTCACCGGTTTCCCCTGGGGGGCGGGTGGTTACGCCCATGTGGACACCCTCGCGGCCTTGGCGCCTTGGGTGGGGGTCTACGGCATGGGGGCGCTGGCTGCGGCCGTGGCGGTGCTGTTGGCCAGCGCGCGTTGGCGCTGGTGGGTGCTCGTGGGCGTGCTGGTGGCCGTCGCATCGCCCCAGGTGCCACGCGATTGGGGCGAGCCTGTGGGCACGTTGAAGGTGCGGCTGTTGCAGGGCAACATCGCGCAGGATGAAAAATTTGCGGGCGACAGCGGCGTCCCCGAAGCGTTGGCCTGGTACGGCGACGAAATCCGCCGCGCGCTCTCCGATCCTTCGCCGCGCTTGGTGGTGGCCCCGGAAACCGCTCTGCCGGTGTTGCCCCAACAGCTGCCGTCGAGCTACTGGCGCGACCTCTGGGCGCCGGGCGCCGCCAGTGCGTCGGCCGCGCTGGTGGGGGTGCCGCTGGGCAGCTTCGAGCTGGGCTACACCAACTCGACTTGGGGTTGGACGCCCGAACATGCGGCCAAAGCCCTGGCAGCCATGGGAACCGAGTCTGGCGAGGCGGGGGCTTCGCTGGCAGCGCAGCAGGCGCTGTACCGCTACGACAAACACCACCTTGTGCCATTTGGCGAGTTCATACCGCCGTTGTTCCGGTGGTTCGTGGACCTGATGCACATCCCGCTGGGCGACTTCAGCCGAGGTGGCCTGGCTCAACCCACGCTGGACTGGGCTGGCCAACGCCTGGCGCCCAACATCTGCTACGAGGATTTGTTCGGTGAGGAGCTCGCCGCAGGGTTTGCAGAGCCGGCACGCGCTCCCACCGTGCTGGTCAACCTCAGCAACATCGCTTGGTTCGGCGACAGCATTGCCATTGCCCAGCACCTGCAGATCTCGCGCTTGCGCGCGCTGGAGCTGGCCCGCCCCATGCTGCGTGCCACCAACACCGGTGCCACCGCGGTCATCGACCACCAGGGCCGCGTGACCCACCAGCTGACCCGCATGACGCGGGGTGCGCTGGACGCCGAGGTGGTCGGGCGCGCCGGCCTCACCCCGTTCGCCCGCTGGGCGGCGCGCTGGGGTTTGTGGCCGGTGTGTGGTGTGGCGGTGTTGTTGCTGGCGCTGTGCTGGCCACGCCGACAGCGCATGCCGGCCTGACCCGCCCGTTGGGTGTAAGGTGAGCACCTGTTCCTGAGCCTTGGTTGTTCCCATGCACCTTGTTGTTCCCGCTTGCGTCTTGTTGGTCATCGCCACCACGGTGTTGCACTACGAAATCCTGGGTCAACTCAACGCGCGCTTGCCGCGCTTGCCCGTGCCACACCGGCTCAAGCTGCTGGTGGTCATCTTCAGCGCGTTTGTGGCGCACGCGTTGGAAATCGCTTTCTACGGATTGGTGCTGTTCGGTCTGGTGCATTGGCTTGACGTGGGGCAGCTGGTGGGTACTGCCGGCTTTTCACTCGCCAGTTGCCTGTATTTCTCGGCCGAAACCTACACCTCGCTGGGCTTCGGCGACCTCACGCCGGTGGGGCCCATCCGCTTGTTGGCTGGGGTGGAGGCGCTCAACGGCCTGCTCTTGATCGGCTGGTCCGCGTCCTTCACCTACATCGCCATGGAGCGCTTCTGGGACGACCAGCGAGAGGCCAGGGATTCGGCTCCCAACTGACGGGGCCGTTTCGCAGCCAAAGTGCTTGGCCTCGGCCGGTAAAATCGCCGGGTTTGCGCGGCTTGGCCGCGTTTGTCGGTTTTTGCCCCTCGTCGGGCGCACCCCCATGCTGACCTTCCAACAAATCATCCTCAAACTGCAGGCCTACTGGGACGCCCAGGGCTGCGCGCTGCTGCAACCCTACGACATGGAAGTGGGCGCCGGCACCAGCCACACCGCCACCTTCCTGCGCGCGCTCGGCCCCGAGCCCTGGAAGGCCGCCTACGTACAGCCCAGCCGCCGCCCCAAAGACGGCCGCTACGGCGAGAACCCCAACCGCCTGCAGCATTACTACCAGTACCAGGTGGTGCTGAAGCCTGCACCCAGTAACATCCTGGAGCTCTACCTGGGCTCGCTCGAAGCGCTGGGCTTCGACCTGAAGAAGAACGACATCCGCTTCGTGGAAGACGACTGGGAAAACCCCACGCTCGGCGCCTGGGGCCTGGGCTGGGAGGTCTGGCTCAACGGCATGGAGGTCACGCAGTTCACCTATTTCCAGCAGGTCGGCGGCATCGACTGCAAGCCCATCACCGGCGAGATCACCTACGGCCTGGAGCGCCTGGCCATGTACCTGCAGGGCGTGGACAACGTCTACAACCTCAAGTGGACCGACACGCTGAGCTACGGCGACGTGTACCACCAGAACGAGGTCGAGCAGTCCACCTACAACTTCGAGCACGCGGACGCCGACTTCCTGTTCACCGCCTTTGGTGCCCACGAGAAGCAGGCGAAACACCTGATGGAGCAGCAGCTGGCCTTGCCTGCCTACGAGCAGGTGCTCAAGTGCGCACACAGCTTCAACCTGCTGGACGCGCGCGGCGCCATCAGCGTGACCGAACGCGCCGCCTACATCGGTCGCATCCGCAACCTCGCACGTGCCGTGGCGCAAAGCTATTACGAGAGCCGCGAGCGCCTGGGCTTCCCCATGGCGCCGCGCGAGTGGGTCGAGTCAATGACGAAGAAGGCCGCCTGAGAGAGAACAACAACCATGACGACCGAAAACCTTCTCGTTGAACTGTTTGTCGAAGAGCTGCCGCCCAAGGCGCTCAAGAAGCTGGGGGATGCCTTTGCTGGTGTGCTGTTCGAGCAACTCAAGGCCCAGGGCCTGACCAGCGCCGCCTCGGCGCTGACCGCGTTCGCCTCGCCCCGCCGCTTGGCCGCGCACGTGACCGCAGTGGCCGCGCAAGCCGCCGACAAGGCCGTCTCGCAAAAGCTCATGCCCGTGGCGGTGGGCCTGGACGCCAGTGGCAATGCCACGCCGGCTTTGCTTAAGAAGCTGGCCGCGCTGGGGGCCGATGCGTCGGTGGTGCCCAACCTCAAGCGCGCGCCGGATGGCAAGGCCGAAGCCTTGTTCTATGACAGCACCGTCAAGGGCGCGCTGCTGGTCGAGGGCCTGCAAAAAGCGCTGGACGAGGCCCTGGCCAAGTTGCCGATTCCCAAGGTCATGACCTACCAACTGGCCGATGGCTGGACCGATGTGAAGTTTGTGCGCCCGGCGCACAAGCTGGTCGCGCTGCACGGCGCCCAGGTGGTGCCCGTGACGGCGCTGGGCCTGACGGCGGGCAATGCCACCCATGGCCATCGCTTTGAGGCGGCGGTGGACCCCGTGGCCATCGCGCACGCCGATGCCTATGCGGAGACGCTGAAACGCGACGGCGCGGTCATCGCATCATTTGCCGAGCGCCGCGCCGAGATCGTGCGCCAGCTCCAGGCCGCCGCCGCGCAGGTGGGCGGTGGTTGCCAACCCATCAATGACGACGCGCTGCTGGACGAGGTGACTGCACTGGTCGAGCGTCCCAACGTGCTGACCTGCCAGTTCGAGACCGAATTCCTCGATGTGCCGCAGGAGTGCCTCATCCTCACGATGAAGGCCAACCAGAAGTACTTTCCGCTGCTGGACGCGCAGGGCAAGTTGACCAACAAGTTCTTGGTCGTCAGCAACATCAGCCCCGCGGATGCCAGCGCTGTGATCCAGGGCAACGAACGGGTGGTGCGCCCGCGCCTGGCTGACGCCAAGTTTTTCTTCGACCAAGACCGCAAGAAGTCGCTCGAATCGCGTGTGCCCGGTTTGGCGAAAGTGGTCTACCACAACAAGCTGGGCACGCAGGGCGAACGCATGGAGCGCGTGTGCGCCATTGCGGAAGCCATTGGTGTGCAACTGGGCGGCCCCGACCTGGCGGCCAAGGCCTTGCTGGCGGCGCGTTTGGCCAAGGCCGACCTGCTGACCGACATGGTGGGCGAATTCCCCGAGCTGCAAGGCATCATGGGCGGCTACTACGCGCGTCACGACGGCCTGGGCGATGAGGTGGCCGCCGCCATTGAAGACCACTACAAACCGCGTTTTGCCGGCGACGAACTGCCGCGCAACGCCGTGGGCGTGGTGGTGGCGCTGGCCGACAAGCTCGAAACCCTGGTCGGCATGTTCGGCATCGGCAACCTGCCCACCGGCGACAAGGACCCCTTCGCGTTGCGACGCCACGCGCTGGGCGTGATCCGCATGCTGGTTGAGAAGGACCTGCCGCTTCAGCTCGACGCCTTGCTGCGGGGTGCCGCGCCGGCCTTTGGTGACAAGATCTCCGATGCCTCTGCCGCCCTGGGCGACTTCATTTACGACCGCCTGGCCGGTGGCTTGCGCGAGCAGGGCGCCAGTGCGCAAGAAGTCGATGCCGTGCTGGCCCTGCGCCCGCAGCGCCTGGCCGACGTGGCCCAGCGATTGGCCGCAGTGAAAGCCTTTGCCGCGTTGCCCGAAGCACCTGCCCTGGCAGCGGCCAATAAGCGCGTGGGCAACATCCTCAAGAAGGCCGAGGGCGAGGTGACGGCGCAGGTCAACGAAGCCCTGTTGGTTGAAGCGGCTGAAAAAGCCCTCAACGACAGCCTCAAGACCGTGGTGCCCCAGGCCAACGCCGCTTTCGATGCGGGCGACCTGACCGCCAGCCTGCAGGCGCTTGCAGCCCTCAAAGCCCCGGTCGACGCCTTCTTCGACGGCGTGATGGTGAATGCCGAGGATGCCGCGCTCAAGGCCAATCGCCTGGGCCTGCTGGCCACGCTGCACGCCGCAATGAACCGCGTGGCCGACCTCTCGCGACTGGCCGCCTGAGCAGAACCATGGGCGGCACCGTCAAGCTCATCGTGCTGGACCGCGACGGTTCGCTGGGCCAAATCCCGGAAGACTTTGTGCGCACGCCCGACGACTGGACGCCCCAGCCCGGCGCGCTGGAAGCGGTGGCTCGCCTCAACCAGGCGGGGTGGCGGGTGGTGGTGGCGTCCAACCAGTCGGGCCTGGGGCGCGGCCTGTTCGACATGGCCACCCTCAACGCCGTGCATGCCCGCATGCACAAGCTGCTGGCCGGCGCCGGTGCGCGGGTAGACGCGGTGTTCGTGTGTCCCCACGCACCGGAAGAAGGCTGCAACTGCCGCAAACCCGAACCCGGCTTGCTGCTACAGATCGGTCAGCGCTACGGCGTGGCTTTGGCAGACGTTCGTGCGGTGGGTGATTCGCTCAACGACGTGCGGGCGGCCATCGCCGCCGGTTGTGAGCCCCACTTGCTGCTGTGTGGCCAACTGAGCGCCCATGCCGGCCCCAACGCCTTGCCATTGCCACCGCTGCCGGAAGGCACGCGGGTGCACACCGACCTCGCGGCTTTTGCCGACCACCTGCTGGCGCTCGCCACTGAGAAGAACTGACCCATGCCCTTTCTGCGTTCCGTGCTCCACATGCTGTGGATGGCTGTCACCGTGGTGCCCTGGGCGCTGGCGGTGCTGATCGCCGCTCCTTTCCTCAACAGCACCCAAATCTATTGGATGTGTGCCGGCTGGCTCAAGGTGGCGGTGCGTGGCGGCAATGTGATTCTGGGCATACGCAACCACGTCATCGGGTTTGAGAACCTGCCCGTGGGCAACACCGCCCCGGCGGTGTTGCTGCTCAAGCACCAGTCCACCTGGGAAACCTTCTGCATGCCCACGTTGATGCCGCACCCGTTGGCCTACGTGTTCAAGAAGGAGCTGCTGTATGTGCCCTTTTTCGGCTGGGCCATGGCCAAGATGGACATGATCCACATTGACCGTTCCAAGCGCGCTCAGGCCTTCAACAAGGTGGTGGAGCAAGGCCGCCGGCTGCTGGCGCAGGGCACCTGGGTCATCATGTTCCCAGAGGGTACCCGCATCGACCGTGGGCAAAAAGGGCAGTACAAAAGCGGCGGCACGCGGCTGGCGATCGAGACCGGCGCGCCGGTGATCCCGATCGCCGTCACCTCCGCCAAGTGCTGGCCACGCAAGGCCTTCATCAAACGGCCCGGTGTGGTGGAGTTCTCGATTGGCAAACCCATCCCCAGCGAAGGGCGCAAACCGGACGAGCTGATGCGTGAGGTGGAGGATTGGATCGAAGCCGAAATGCGCCGACTCGACCCCGAAGCCTACCGCTGACCCAGGTGCTCCCATGAAACACGTCGGACAACTCAGCCTGGATCTGTTCGACGACGCACCTCCCGTGGTGCCTGCACCGGTCCCTGCGCCCGCGACCGCACCCGCCGGGCCACCGGCCGTGCCGCTGGATGCGGTGCTGACCGCCACCCACTGGCAGCACCCACGCGCCAGTCGCCAGATGCAACTGGGCGCCTGCCTGGTGGCTTACGAGTTCAAACGTGGCAAGCGCCGCACCATTGGCCTGAGCGTGGGGCCGGATGGCCTGAGCGTGAGTGCCCCGCGCTGGACGCCACTGGTCGAGGTGGAGGCGTTGCTGCGCGACAAGGCCCGCTGGGTGCTGGACAAGCTGCAGGCCGTGCGCGAGCGCCAGGCCCAGGCCGAGCAGGCGCGCATCGAGTGGCGCGATGGCGCGCGCTTTCCATACCTGGGCGAGGAGGTCGTCCTGTGTCTGGACGCCGCACCGGGCGCGCGTGCCACCGGGGCGGGGCTGGAGCCGTTCGCGGGGGGGCAGAGACTGCGCTTGAGCCTGCCGCCGCAGGCCAGTGCCGAGCAGATGCGTGACATCACCCAGGCTTGGTTGATGCGCGAGGCGCGCATGCTGTTCCAGCAGCGGCTGGACCATTTCGCCCCCATCCTCGGTGTGCGCTGGACCCGGTTGCGGCTGTCCAGCGCCGGCACGCGCTGGGGCAGTGCCAGCGCCGATGGCAGCATCCGGCTGAACTGGCGCCTGGTCCATTTCAGCCTGCCCGTCATCGACTACGTGGTGGCGCACGAACTGAGCCACCTGCGGGAGATGAACCACAGCCCACAGTTCTGGGACACCGTGGCCAGCGTGATGCCCGACTTTGAGGCCCGCCGTCAGGCCTTGCACAAGCTGCCCGTGCCCAAGTGGTGAACCAGATGGCGCGCTGGCCGGCATTACGATAGACCGATGCGATTTTTCAGAGACGTGAGCCTGGCCTCTGCCACGGCAGGTTTTGTGGCGGTGCTCGTGGGCTTCACCAGTTCCATCGCCATCGTGTTCCAGGCCGCGCAGGCCTTTGGCGCCACACCGGCACAGATCACCTCGTGGATGTGGGCCTTGGGCCTGGGCATGGGGCTGTGTTCCGCCGTGCCTTCGCTCATCCTGCGCCAACCGGTGATGGTGGCCTGGAGCACCCCCGGGGCGGCGGTGCTGGCCACGGCCGGTTTGGCCGGGGGCTTCGCGATGTCGGAGGCGATTGGCGCGTTCATGGTGTGTGCCGCGCTCATCATTTTGGTGGGCGCCACTGGTTGGTTCGAGCGGGTGATGAACCGCATTCCCATGGCGATTGCGGCAGCTTTGCTGGCCGGGGTGCTGGCGCGGTTTGGCTTGCAGGCCTTTGGGGCGGCACAAACGGCGCTTTCGCTGGTGGTGTTGATGCTGCTGGCCTACCTGGTCGGGCGGCGCCTGCTGCCGCGTTACGCGGTGGTCATCACCTTGGCCGTGGGCGTGCTGCACGCGGCGCTGAGCGGTGGCTTGCAGACCAGCGGGCTCACGCTGGAGCTGGCACGGCCCGTGTTCACCGCGCCAGTGTTCAGCCTGCAGGCCTTGGTGAGCCTGGCGCTGCCGCTGTTTGTGGTCACCATGGCGTCACAGAACCTCCCGGGGGTGGCGGCGATCCGTGCGGCGGGTTACGCCATGCCCATCTCGCGCATCATCACCTTGACCGGGGTCGTCACGCTGGTGCTCGCTCCATTTGGTGCGTTTGCGCTCAACCTCAGCGCCATCACCGCCGCCATCTGCATGGGCGAAGAGGCCCACCCCGACAAGGCCAAACGATACACCGCCGCCGTGGCCTGCGGGCTGATCTACATCGGCATAGGCATCTTCGGCGCCACCTTCACCGCATTGCTCCTGGCGTTTCCCAAAGAGCTGGTGATGGCCATCGCCGGTATCGCCCTGTTGGGCAGCATTGGCGGTGGCTTGCACACCGCACTGGCCGACGACCGCCACCGCGAGGCCGCGTTGATCACCTTCCTGGTCACGCTCAGCGGCGTGGTGCTGGCCGGCATCGGTTCGGCCTTCTGGGGTGTGGTGGCCGGTGGGGTTGCTCTGTTTGTGCAACAGTACGGCACCCGGAAAGAATCTCCATGAACATCCTCATCGTTGCCGACCCGCTTGAGTCCTTCAAGATCTACAAAGACACCACCTTCGTCATGATGCGCGAGCTGCAACGGCGTGGCCACACCTTGGCCGCCTGCGAGCCGCAGCACCTCCACTGGCGCAGCGGCGGGGTGGTCACTGCCAGCGTGCGGGCCGTGCGCCTGACCGGCGAGGCCAACGTCTGGTTCGAGGCCCAGCCCGAGCAGGCGATGGCGCTCAAGGACTTCGACGCCATCCTGATGCGCAAGGACCCGCCGTTTGACAGCGAGTTCTTCTACGCCACCCATTTGCTGGAGCAGGCCGAACGCGAAGGTGCGCGCGTGTTCAACAAGCCGCGGGCCTTGCGCGACCACCCCGAGAAGCTGGCGCTGATGGAATTTCCCGACTTCGCGCCGCCCACCCTGGTCACGCGCCGCGACGCCGACATCCGCGCCTTCCACGCCGAGCACGGCGACATCATCCTGAAGCCCCTGGATGGCATGGGTGGCATGGGCATCTTCCGTGTGAAGGCCGATGGCATGAACCTGGGCGCCATCATCGAAACACTGAACCAGGGCGGTGCCACCAGCGTCATGGTGCAACGCTACCTGCCCGAGATCGTGGACGGCGACAAACGCCTGCTGGTCATCGGCGGCAAGCCCGTGCCCTACTGCCTGGCCCGCATCCCGCAGGGCAACGAGGTGCGTGGCAACCTGGCTGCAGGCGGCAAGGGCGTGGCCCGGCCCCTCACCGAACGCGACCGCGCCATCGGCGAGGCCCTGGGGCCCATTCTGGCCGCGCGTGGTCTGCTGCTGGTGGGGGTGGACGTGATTGGCGACAAGGTGACAGAAATCAACGTCACCAGCCCCACCTGCTTCCAGGAAATTCAGCAACAAACCGGCTGCGACGTGGCGGCCCTGTTCGTGGACGCGCTGGAAGCAGCGCTCGCGTAAGGCACACCCCGGTACGACGGTGCTAGACTGGCTTCGAAACAGTTGTAACCGTTGGTAGGCCTCTTGAACATCGATTCGCTGCACTTGGACCACGCCCAGGCCTTGTTGGCCCGGGCCGGTCAACCGCTGCCGGGGCACCCAGAAGACCAGAGCGACCCGGCCTACCTGCAGCGCCTGATCGACGCCTTGTGCGAGCTGTCCCTCAAGGACCCACTGACCGGGCTGTCCAACCGCCGGCATTTTCTCGCTGCCCTCGACCAGGAAATCGACCGTGTGACCCGCGCGGGCGACATGGCGCTGTTGCTGATGATCGACATCGACCACTTCAAGCGCGTCAACGACACCCATGGCCATGCCGCCGGTGACCAGGTGATCCGTGCGGTGGCCCAGAGCTTGTTGGCCTGTGTGCGCCCCATGGACACCGTGGCGCGGTTTGGCGGCGAGGAGTTCGCCATCATCCTGCCGAGTTGCCAGTGGGTGTTTGGTGCCCAGGTGGCCGAGCGCATTCGCGAAGGCGTGGCGGGCACGCCGGTGGTGCTGGACAGCGGTGAGACGCTGCAAGTTACTGTCAGCATCGGCGGTGCCTATGCGCCGCAGTGGTTGCGTTTCACCGCTGCCGCCTGGATAGAACGTGCTGACCAGCAGCTCTACCGCGCCAAGGCCGAAGGGCGCAACCGTGTGTGCCTGGAGTCGCAGCCCGACAGCGTGGTCAGTGCCGAAGAAAAAAGCCTGCTGTTTGGCTTTGCGCCACCGGACGAAACGCAGGAAAACGAAGGTGTGCCATCCCTGAGGGCCGACTGATGCCCACGCAGGCCCGACAATACCCAAAGACATGAACAGCACACCTCCCCAGACCCCTCACGCCGCCGCCCATGCCGGCCTGCCTGCCTACCAGGGCAAGGGCAAGGTGCTGGCCGTGACCAGCGGCAAGGGCGGCGTTGGCAAGACCTTCTTCTCGGCCAACCTGGCCGCTGCACTTACGCGCCGTGGCCACAAAGTGCTGGTGCTGGACGCCGACCTCGGCCTGGCCAACCTCGACGTCGTGCTCAACCTCTACCCCAAAATCACGCTGCACGACGTGTTCACCGGCAAGGCCACCTTGGATGACGCCATCCTGAAGGCGCCGGGCGGTTTTTCGGTGTTGCTGGCGGGCTCGGGCATGGTCGAATACTCGCGCCTGACCCCCGAGGTGCGCGAGGACTTCCTCAAGGTCATGAACACCATCGTGCCGCGTTTCGACGTGGTGCTGCTCGACACCGGTGCGGGGATTTCCGACGTGGTGCTGTTTGCCGTGTCACTGGCCTCTGAGGTGCTGATGGTGGCCACGCCCGAGCCCACCTCGCTGACCGATGCCTACGCCACCATCAAGGTGCTGGCCATGCAACAAGGGCGCCAGCAGGTGCGCCTGGTGGTCAACCAGGCCACCCGTCCGGGCGACGGGCGCAACATCACTGGCCAGTTGCAGCAGGTGCTCAACCGCTTTTTGTCGAGCCAGAACGGGCAGGGCATCAAGCTGTTGCACATGGGGGATGTGCCGTCCGACCAGTCGGTCAAGGACGCCATCATGCGGCGCCAGCTGTTGCTGGTGCATGCCCCCGGTTGCCCCGCCGCCCTGGCCGTGGGCCAGATCGCGGGACGCATTGAAGAAGCGGTGCTCGGACACACCCTGTCCTGACCTGCCATGAACACCTCCGGCGTTCCCTCGGCCCCCGCTGCAGCGGAGGCGGCGGAGCTGCCGCTGCAGGGCACCGACACCCTGTCCGACCTTTTGCGCCGCATGCGGCACCAGACCGATTTCCCGGCCATGTCCGAGTCCATCGTGCGGGTGCAGGCGCTGGCCAGTTCGGAAACGGAAAGCCTCAATGGCCTGACCAACGAAATCCTCAAGGACGTGGCGCTGACGCAGAAGCTGCTGCGCCTGGTCAACTCGGCCCAGTTTGCCCATGCCAGCGGGGGCATCAGCACGGTGTCGCGTGCGGTCAGCCTGATCGGTTTCGCCGGCATACGCAACTTGGCGCTGAGCCTGCTGCTGCTCGAACACATGCAGGACAAGGCCCATGCCCAGCAGTTGCGCACCGAGTTTTTGCGCTCGCTGCTGGCGGCGTCGCTGGCCAGCGACCTTTGCACCGTGGTGCGGGATGGCGAAGAGGCTTTCATTGGCGCCCTGTTCCAGAACCTGGGCCGCATGCTGGCGGGTTTTTACCTGCCGGACGAAGCGAAGCGCGTGCGCGAGGCCGTGGCCGCAGGCGACACCGAGACCGCAGCCGCGCTCAAGGTGTTGCGACTGGATTACGAGAGCCTGGGTCTGGGCGTGGCGCGTGCCTGGGGCTTGCCGGGGCCCATCCAGCGTCTGATGAGCCGCCCGGTGGGCCGTGCTCCGGCGCGCATGCCGGCAGACAACGCGGAACGGCTGCGCTGGCTGGTGCTGGCGGCCAACGATGCCGCCGATGCGGTGTTGGCACACGACGAAAAGGCCTTGCCACCCAAGCTGGAGCGCCTGGCCCAGCAATACGCCGCCAGCCTCGGTCTGGAAGCCGAACACGTGGTGCACAGCGTGCACCAGGCCCGCGATCGCCTGGCACAAACTGCCGAGGCCTTGGGCATCGCCGTGGTGCCGCAATCGCCGGCGGCGCGCCTGGCCCGGCGTTTTCCCCCCAAAGAGGCGAGCGCGGACGAGCGAGACGGTGATCGCCTGCATGGCGAAGACGCGCCCGACACCCTGAGCGGTCTGACGCTCAGCGCCTCACCTGCCCATCCCCAGGCCACCGCGCCAACGGCCGAAGCCATCGCCGTGGGCCTGTTGAGCACAGGCATTCAGGACGTGACGCAGGCGCTCGCTGACGGTGGGGCCCTCAACGACGTGTTGCGCATGGTGTTGGAAACGCTGTTCCGTGCCCTGGGCTGCCGGCGTGTGTTGCTGTGTTTGCGCGATGGCTCGGGCCAGCAGTTGTTGGGGCGCATGGGCCTGGGTGAAGAAGCCACCGACGTCGCGCGGCGCTTCAAGCTGCCGTTACAAGGGGCGAACGATTTGTTTGCGCTGGTGTGCAACAAAGGTGTAGACACCCTGATCAGCGACGCCAGCGCACCCAACGTGGCCCAACGCTTGCCCGCCTGGTACCGCGAGCAGATCGCCGCACCTTGTTTTCTGCTGTTGCCCATGCAGCTCAAGGGGGTGCCACTGGGCCTGATTTACGCCGACACCGCTACCCCAGGTGCCATCGCCTTGGGCGAACAACCCCTGGCCTTGGTCAAGACCTTGCGCAACCAGGCCGTGATGGCGTTTCGGCAGGCGCGCTAGCTAGCCGGCATCGCCATTGGTGGGGCGCTGCTGGTGGCGTTTGACCTTGCCGAGCAGGCGATGCAACTGCTCCACTTCGCGTGGCTGCAGGCCGTCAAAGGCTGAGACGATCCACGCCTCATGCCGTTGCGCCATCACCGAGAACAGCGCGTGGCCTCGTGGCGTCAGGCGCACCCGCCAAGCGCGGCGGTCGCCTTCCACTTCCAGCCGCTCCACCAAGCCTTCGGCCACCAACTGGTCGGTGATACCGGTGATGTTGCCGCCGGTGACCATCAGCCGGTGCGACAACTCCTTCATCTTGAGGCCTTCGGGGTGGCGCTCCAGTTGCGCCATCAGGTCAAAGCGGGGCAGCGTTGTGTCGAACTGTTCGCGCAACCCGGTGCGCACCTGTTTCTCAATCAGCTGGGTGCAGGTCAGCAGGCGCAGCCACAGACGCAGCGCTTCGTGGTGCTCGCTGTGGGCGCGGGCCTCAAGGTCCAGGGTGTCTTCCATGGTGTGGCCGTCCGAGCCGTTCATTGGGATGCCAATAGTTTAGGGTTGAAAAATTGTCGGTGATTGTGTTGCGACCGGGCTGCGGGTTTTCCCCTTGAATGCGCGGATGCCACAATGTCCGCACCTGTTCTTGTGCAAGGGGGTTGCCTGTCATGTTGTACCGATTCAAGTCACGCGCCACCGGCGATCTGGTCATGCTGGAGGCGTCGGGTCGGCGTGTGTTGGAGATCTTGGGCAAGGACCCATCGGGCCCAGGCATCCTCACCCCCGCCCAGATGCCGGCAGCGGTGTCCGCCTTGCAAGAAGCGGTGCGTGCTGACGATGCTGAGCGAGAACGCCTCGCCCGTGAGGCCCAGGAGCGCGACGAGACCTTGCCCGAGCCGGCCGACCGCGTGACCTTGCGCATGCGCACCGCGCCATTCATCGAGATGTTGCAGCACTGCATGCGCGAAGACACCGAGGTGGTGTGGGG
>DASUIK010000101.1:0-10256 GCA_036279795.1 Burkholderiaceae bacterium
GTGCAGTTCCTGGCCAGCCAGCCCATGGTGGAACGCGTGGGCCACCCCTTGCTTGAATCGCACCCCAGCCACACGCTGGCGCAAAAGCTGCTGCGTTTTGGCCCCCGTGGCGCCGGCTCGGTGTTCAGCTTCGACATCAAGGGCAACCGCGCCCAGGGCCGCAAGTTCATCGAAACGCTCAAGATCTTCAGCCACCTGGCCAACGTGGGCGACTGCCGCAGCCTGGTGATCCACCCGGCCAGCACCACCCACTTCCGCATGAGCGACGAGGCCCTGGCGGGCGCCGGCATTGCCCAGGGCACCATCCGCCTGTCCATCGGCCTGGAAGACCCGGACGACCTGATCGACGACCTCAAACGCGCGCTCAAGGCGGCAGAGAAAGCGGGGGCCTGACCATGTACCTGCAAGTCAACGGTGCCAAAACCTACTGCTACACCGGCGGCAAGCCCTTCAACCCCGCCCAGCCCACGGTGGTGTTCATCCACGGTGTGCTCAACGACCACAGCGTGTGGATTCTGCAAAGCCGCTACCTGGCCCACCACGGCTTCAACGTGCTGGCGGTGGACCTGCCCGGCCACTGCAAGAGCGGCGGCGACGCGCCGGAAACCGTGGAGCAGGCGGCCGATTTCGTCGCTGCCTTGCTGGACGCGGCCGGGGTGCAGACCGCAGCATTGGTGGGCCACAGCTGGGGCTCGCTGATCGCGCTGGAAGCCGCCAGCCGGCTGCGCAAGCGTGTGAGCCATTTGGTGCTGGTGGGCACGGCCTACCCCATGAAGGTGTCGCAGGCCTTGTTGGATGCCTCCGTCAACGACCCCGAACAAGCGCTCAAACTGGTCAACGTGTTCTCGCGCGCCACGCTGGCGCCGCCACCTTCGGCACTTGGCCCGGGCACCTGGGTGTACGGCGCCGGCATGGCCCTGGGCCGGCGCGTGTTGCGCAGCAACACACAAGTCAACGTGTTTTACCGCGGCTTCAAGGCCTGCGACAGCTATGCCAACGGCGAGGCCGCCGTCCGCGCCGTCACCTGCCCGGTGCTGTTCGTGCTGGGCGCGCAAGACCAGATGACACAGCCAAAAGCCGCGCACAGCCTGATCGCCGCCGCCAAGGACAGCGGCAAAACCATCACCGTGCACACCGTGCCGGTGGGGCACCACCAGATGACCGAAGCGCCCGACGACACCTTGTTCGCCCTGGCCAAGTTCCTCAACCGCTGACACACGCCCCGTCATGACCCAGCGCCTTGCCCTCCTCCAACTGGCCCAGGCGCATGGGCTGGACGGCCCCGCACGCACACGCTTGATGGCATTGGCCGGCCTCGCGGGCGAGCCACCCGATGCCTCCCGGCAGCTCTGGCGGGCCCTGGCTCTGCTGGCTGCCGCCTTGGTGGGCCTGGGCCTGGTGTTGTGGGTGGCCGCCAACTGGGACGACCTGGGCCGCGCCGGCCGCTTCTGGCTGCTGCAGGGTGTGGTGGTGGCCATGGGCCTGGGCGCCTGCCTGCGCCCCGCCCTGCGCGCGCCGCTGGGCCTGCTGACGCTGCTGGCCGTGGGCGCGCTGTTCGCCTACTTCGGCCAGACCTACCAAACCGGTGCCGATGCCTGGCAGCTCTTCGCCCTGTGGGCAGCCCTCACCCTGCCGTTGGCGCTGGGCGCACGGCACGACGCGGTGTGGGCGCCCTGGGCGCTGGTGGCGGCGGTGGGCATATCGCTGTGGGTGCAGACCCACACCGGCCACCAGTGGCGCGTGTTGCCCGACGACCTGCGCGTGCACGCCATGGGCTGGGCCGGCCTGGGACTGCTGTGCCTGTTGCTCTCACCCGCCTGGACCTCGTGGACCGGCGCCGGCCCCTGGGCTCGGCGCACCGCCCTCACCCTCACCACCGTGGCACTCACGCTCACCGCCATCGGTGGCCTGTTCCACAAAGACATCGCCCCGCACTACCCGCTCGGCCTGGTGCTGCTGGCGCTGGCCAGTGCCTGGCTGAGTCGACCTGCGCACTTCGAGGTGTTTGGCCTCAGCGCGGCCGCGATGGGCCTCGATGCGCTGGTGGTGGGGGGACTGGCACGGTGGTTGTTCCAGCATGGCGGTCGCGACCCCATCGGCGGGCTGATGCTCATCGGCCTGGTCTCGGCCGGTTTGTTGGCGCTGTCGGTCAGGTGGATTCTTCGCCTGGTGCGCGAAGACGAGGAACGACAACGCGCCAACGACACAGCCACCGCATGGGTGGACACGGTGCGCGAGGACACGCCATGACACAAACGCTTGACGCCGTCATCCGTGCCGCCCGGGCCGAAGGCCTGCTGCCGCCCGAGGCCACCGTCCCGCAGATCGAAACCCGTCCGTGGCCGGTGGTGCTGCTCACGGCCCTGGGCGCCTGGCTGGCCGCACTGCCGCTGTTTTCGGTCATTGGTCTGCTGCTGGGCGACCTGGCCGCGCGTGGGCTGGGCACCCACCTGGTGGGCCTGCTGCTGCTGGCCGGTTCGGTCATCGTGCTGCGGCGGCCCGAAGTGCCCATCTTCGTGGAGCAACTGGCTGTGCCTGCCCTGCTCGCGGGTGCCGGTACCCTGGCCTACGGCCTCACCCGCGACCTCCCCGACCAGGTCGCCTTTGCCGCGCTGGCGCTGCTGGCCCTGGGCATTGCGATGTGGATCGACAGACCCTGGCTGCGCGTGATGGCAGGCGCCGCGGCGGCCGCATGCGCGGCCCTGGCACTGTGGCCAGGTCGCTTGTGGCGTGCGCCCAACCTGTCTGCCTGGTGGGCGGTGCTGCACGCCCTCATAGGCCTGTGGCTGCTCGCGCTGGTCATCCAGCGGCGCTTGAGCCGGGGCGCAACACTGCTGGAAAGCACGGGCGCCGGCTGGCTGCTGGCCACGCTGGTGGGCCTGGTCGCGCACTCAGGCCTGGCCTTTTTGGTGCCCGGCGCGCTGGGCGGCGGTCTGGTGGGTGCCGTGGCCATGGGCCTGGCCGGTAGCCTGCCCGCCACCGCCATGGGCTGGCTGCAGCACAGTGTGTCGGCCACGCTGGCATTGGCGGGCGCAGCCGTGCTGACGCGCGCCTGGCCCACCCTGGGCACGCGCACCCCGTGGAGCGGCCAGCTGGCCGCGCTGTGCCTGGCGGCGCTGGCCTTTTTCATTCCCACCCTGGGTGCTGCCCTGCTGGCCCTGGCCTTGCTGCTGGGCACTCGGCGTTGGACGTTGGCCGGTGCCGCCGGCCTGGCTGCGGTGTGGACGCTCGGCAGCTTCTACTACGCGCTGGCCTGGCCCTTGGCACAGAAGGCCGTGGTGCTGGTGGCCTGCGGCGCCGCCCTCGGTGCACTGGCCTGGTGGACGCTGCGGGACGGCACGCCCACCAAAGCCGTTGAACGCACCCCGCGCTCGCTGCCCGCGATGGCCGCCGTCGCCCTCACCGTGCTGGCCACCGTGGTGGTGGCCCAAGGCGCCATCCGCGAAAAGGAAAGCTTGATCGCCCGGGGCCGCCCCGTCTACGTGCCGCTGGCGCCAGTGGACCCGCGCTCGCTGATGCAGGGCGACTACATGCGGCTGAACTTCGCCGTGCCCGGTGGCGCGAGCCGCAACGACACCGGACTGCTGAGCAGCCAGCGCCCCCACGTGGTGGCGCGCCTGGACGCGCGCGGCGTGGCCACCTTGGTGCGCCTGCACCAGCCCGGCGAGACCCTGGGCACCGACGAGCTGCGCATCGAACTCACGCCAAAGAACGGGCAATGGACGCTGGTGACCGACGCGTGGTTCTTCCGCGAAGGCGAGGCGGCGCGCTGGCAAGTGGCGCGGTTCGGGGAATTCCGCGTGGACGCTGATGGCCGGGCGCTGCTGGTGGGCCTGGCCGACGACAAGCTCGGCGCGATCAAGCCCTGAGCATGCGCTGCACCTCGTCCACCACCTGCGGGGTGCGCATTTCCACCGCCAGTTGGGCCAGCTTGGGGTCCGACATGAAATGTGTCTGGGCATGGAAGAACTCGGGCCCCACCAGCCGCTCCGGCACCGCGGCCTCCAGGTCGGCCCAGGTGCCAGCGGCCAGCTTGTCGGCCACCCGCACGCAGTAATAGGTCAACGCGTAGCGCGTGGCCTTTTGGGCCGAGAGCTGCTTGGGTGGCGTCGTCACCACCAGGTCGATCTGGCGCACGTCTTCGACGATGGCCACCGGCATGTTCCACGCCTCCAACAACAGACAGCCCAACTCGCCCGCCGCAATGCCGACATCGTCCTGCTCGTGCTGGCTGCGCTCCAGGAAATCCTTCCCGGCGTCCTGCAGCGACGCTTCTGGCGTGCGCATGGCCAGCATGGCCATGTGACCCACGTAAGACAACACGGCCGCCGTCACCATGGCGCCGCTGTCGGGCAAGCCCACACGGCGCGCCAGCATCTGGCAGAGCTGCGCCGCCAGGCGGCTGGCGCGCGCGTGGTTGTCGTAAAGCGCGCTGAGGCGGGCGTCGGCCGGCGCCAGCGCGGGCTCAATGAGGCAACGCACGGCCACCGAGCGCACCGTGTCGCGGCCCAGGTAGGTGATGGCGTCCTGCACGCTGGCCACCGGGCGCGCCAAACCATAAAAAGGCGAGTTCACCGTGGCCAGCACTTGGGCGGCCAGGTGGGGTTCGCTCAGGATTTCCTGTGCCAACGCTTCGGCACTCGCGCTGTCCATGAAATCGCCCAACAACAGCTTGAACGCGGCCGCCGCAGGGCGAGGCAAAGCCAGCAAACGCTCGCGCAAGGCGGCCACCCGCTCGGGCGGCAGCTCAAAGCCCTCCACCCGCCGGAATTGCACCAGCACGTCAGGGATGACCCACGCCGTGGGCAAAACGATGGGTTTGGGGCCAGGGGGTGGGGCCGAGGCGGTTTGGGGTTCGGCGTCGGGGGGTTTGCGGTTTCGGGCCAAAAGCTGCCAGGCGACAAACGCGGCAGCGGCCAGTGCCAGAGCAATCCAGAGTGCGGTCATGCGAAGGTGATGGACTAGGCGTTGGCCCCATGGCTGGCTCTAACGCGGCGTGACACTGGGGCGGTTAACAAACGTTAACACATTGAAAGCGGCCACCTCCAGCCGTCGGCTCGCCTTTGCCGAAGCATTCGGGCCATTCCATCAAGCCTTGGCGCCATCACCCCAGCGACCGCAACAGGTACTCAGCGTGGGCCAGCTGCCGGGGCGCATCGGGCATGGCATCGGCTTCGATCACCACCCAGTCTTGGGTCAGCTCAAGGGCATCGCCGGCGGTGAGGAACACGTCCTGGCTGGCGCCGGGCTGCGTCAGCCAGAGACGGCCGCCGAGCACCTGCAGGCGCATGCCTTGGGCGGCATGCAGGGTGCGTGCCTGGCCGGGGAGCAGGCGTGTGGGGGCGATGTCGCTGCGCGGCGTGGTGTGCGCGGCCAGCGCCCGGCGGGGCAGCAAGGCCAGCAGGCTGGAGAGGAACGACGGGGCGGTGGCGGTGGTCATGGTGGGCTCCTGTGATGGGAGTCCACTGTCGCGCGGCCGCCCTTTCTGCAACAGACACAACGGCCGGCTTTCTGTGCCGCCGCACCGGCACACAGCGCCCATCTGTGCTGCACTGGTTGGGGCTTGTCTGTGCCGCTCGACCGTCACAAAACCACCTGGCCCCACGACCCGGCGCGCTACGATGTTCACACCATGGCTGCCCCGCCCTCGCCCGATCTCATCGCCACCGAACAGCCGCTGCCCGACACAACCGTCAAAGGCCCGTCACCACGCCTGTACGCCCAGCTCGCGCAGCGCCTGGCCCGGCTGATCGACAGCGGTGCGCTCAAGGCGGGCTCACGCCTGCCGTCGATACGCGAGCTGGCGGCCAACGAAGGTGTCTCCATCTCCACGGTGAACCAGGCACTGCGCCAGTTGGAAGAACAAGGCCTGGTGTTAGCCAAGCCCAAGGCCGGCTACTTTGTGCGGCGCGGCCGGCGCGCCACCAGCACGCTGGTGACCACCACGCCGCCCCTGCGCAGCTTCACGCTGGAGGCGCAGCGCCGCTCTGAATCCTTTGCCACGCTGGAGCAGCCGGGCGACCGCGCCTGCTTCGGCGGCTACCTGCCGCAGGAAAGCGACCTGTTCGACGAGGAGCGCCTGCGCATCGCCATGGGCCGCGCTTCGCGCCTGCACCGCCAGAGCCTCACCCGCTACAACAACGCCGACATGGGCACCCCCGCCCTGCGCCAGGCCGTGGCCCGGCGCGCCCTGCACATGGGCTGCACGCTGGCGGCCGAGCACATCATCACCACCGCCAGTTGCACCCAGGGCGTGAGCCTGTGCCTGCAGGCGGTGACGCAGCCGGGCGATGTGGTGGCGCTGGAATCGCCCACCTATTTCGGCTACATCGATTTGCTCGAAGCCCTGGGCCTGCGCGCGCTGGAAATCCCCACCCACCCACGCAACGGCATCTCCTTGCCCGCGCTGGAACTGGCGCTGGACACCCAGCCGGTGAAGGCCGTGCTGCTGGCCCCGACGCTGTCCAACCCGCTGGGCTCTGTCATGCCATTGGCAAACAAGCAGGCCCTGGTGCGGCTGCTGACGGCGCGCGGCTTGCCACTCATCGAAGACGTGGTCTTCAACGACCTGCTGGCCAGCGACGAACGCCGCAAGGCGGCCAAGGCGTATGACACCGACGGCTTCGTGATGGTGTGCGGATCGTTCGCCAAGACACTCTCGCCCGGCCTACGCCTGGGTTGGGTGGAGGCCGGCCGCTGGCGCGACACCGTGGCCAACCGCAAGCGCCTGCAAGGCGCGGCCACCAACGTCATCCTCGAAGAAGCGTTGGCCGACCTGCTCACCCAAGGCTTTTACGAAGCCAACCTGCGCCGCATCAACCTGGCCACCCGCCACCGCCTGAAAGAGGCGCGGCACATCGTGACCGAGCACTTCCCACGCGGCACCCGCGTGAGCAACCCGCCCGCCGGCTACGCCCTGTGGGTGGAGCTGCCCGAAGGCACCGACTGCATGGCGCTGTTCCGTCTGTGCGCCGCCCAAGGCATCACCTTCGGCCCCGGCCCCTTGTTCACAGCCACCGACCGCTACCGCAACTGCCTGCGCCTGAGTTTTTCGGGGGCGTGGGATGTGTCCACACAGGAGGCGCTGGCCGTGGTGGGGCAGATGGCGTGCCGGGTGGTGGCGAGTGTCGACACATCACACCCTATGGCTGCCTAGGTCAAATTGTTGATATCAAACTGAAATTTCGAAAAAAATCGTTGTTATAAAAACGAAAACACTTAAAATTTCTGCATGATTCGCCTCGCCTCGCCTCCACCCCAAAAAAAAGCACGCCCCGTTCCCGTGCTGGTGGGCAGTGCCTTGGAGCGCCTGGGCACCCGGGTCATGCTGGCCAGAAAACTGCGTGGGCTGACGCAGGAAGAACTGGGGCACCTGGCCGACGTGTCCACGTCCACCGTCCGGTCCCTGGAAGACGGCGCGGACGGCATTGCCCTGGGCAATTTCCTCAAGGTGCTGTTGGCCCTGGGCCTGCTGAGCCAGGCTGAGAAACTGCTCGACCCGCGCGACGACCCCGAAACACTGGCCTACGCCGAACGCAAGCTGAGGTCGCCATGACGGTGGTGACGCCCGTGTGGGTCTGGCTGCCCGGCCGGGACGAACCCACCCGAGCGGGCGAGCTCGTGAACGGGCACAGCGCTCGATTCGTCTACCGCCCCGACTACGCAAGAACCGAAGGCGCGCTGGCACTTGACCCGGTGGAGCTGCGGATCTCGCGCTCGTCCAGGGGCACGGCGGTGTTGGGTGCGGACGGCTTGCCCGGCGTCGTTCGGGACGCGAAGCCAGCGGGCTACGGCGAAGACCGCCTCAAGGCCATCCACGGCGACCACCTGGACGCGCTGCAACTGTTGGAGCTGGGCGTGCCCGACGGCGTGGGCGCGATCGAGGCGTGCAACGACATTGAGCGCAAGCTGCAATGGCGCCCCAAGGGCCTGGCGGACCTGCAGCAGTTGACCGAATACCTGGAAGGGCACGAACCGGCCAGCCGGGCCTTGCGCCGCCTGAACGACGACCTGGACACCAGCGCCGGCGGCGAACGCCCCAAGGCCACGCTGGTGCACGAGGGCCGCCTGTGGCTGGTGAAGATGCAGGCCCGGGGCGACCGGCAGGCCATGCCCGCACGCGAGTTCGTCACCATGCGCCTGGCCGAGCAGGCGGGGCTGCACGTGGCGCCGGTCAAGCTGCACACCTTCGGTGCCCACCAGGTGCTCATGGTGCAGCGCTTCGACCGGGCGGGCGACCCCGTCAAGCCCATACGCAAGCTGTACGCCAGCGCACACACGGTGCTGCGCCTGCGGCTGGACGCCGCCAAAGGCGACCCCGCGCGTTCCTATCTCGCTTTGGCAGACCGGCTGCGCATCTGGACCCGGGATGGCGCAGACGACCACCCCGAACGCCTGGGTCAGCAGCTGGTCGAGCTGTGGAAACGCATGGCCTTCAACGCCCTGGTGGGCAACACCGACGACCATGCGCTCAACACCGGCCTGCTCTTTGACCGGGTGGCCGAAGGCAGCGACCGCATGGCCTGGGGCCTGTCACCGGCTTTTGACATCACACCCAATGTGGTGGGCTTGCCATCACCCATCGCAGACGGCCCCCATTTGTCGCTGGCGACCGGCACCGATGGCCGCTCGGGCACCAGCATGGCGCGGCTTGCCGATGCCGCGCAATGGATGGGGCTGGAGCGCGACGACGCTATCCAATGGCTGATGAACACCGCGCGGCAAGTCGCAGGGCAGTGGGCGCCGATGTTGCGCGCGGCGGCCGGCCCCGTCATCGAAGACGCTGCGCGTTTGGAACGCCTCGTGGGCGATGTTCGCCCTTCCTTCGCGTATGCGGAGTGGCTGGCGCAGGCAAGCTGAACCGGTATCAGGCCGACACGAGCGCAGGCAGCCGGTAGCCACTCACCCAGGCCGGCAAATCGGCGGCCGGCATGGGGCGGGCGATGCCGTAGCCCTGCACGATGTCGCAGCCCATGGCGCCCAGCACAGCGGCGTGTTCGTGGGTTTCCACGCCCTCGGCCACCACCTCGCGGCCAAAGGCCTGGGCCAGGCCAATGACGGCTTGCACCAGCGCGCGGTCGGTGTCGCTGCTGAGCATGTCGCGCACGAAGGACTGGTCGATCTTGAGGAACTGCGCGGGCAGCCGCTGCAGGTAGCTCAACGACGAGTAGCCGGTGCCAAAGTCGTCGATGGACACACGCACGCCCAGCGCGTACAGCCGCTCGATGGTCTGGGCCACGAGCGCCAGGTCGTTCATGGTTTCGTATTCGAGGATTTCGATTTCCAGCGTGTAGGTGGGCAGCTGGGGAAACTGCAACAGCAGCTTTTCCATGAACTCGATGAAGCCGGGCGCGGTGAGCGTGGGCACCGCCATGTTGACACTCACCGCCACCACCTGCCCCGCCTCGCGCCACTGCGCCACGTGCTGCAGGGCACGCTCGGCCACCCAGTGGTCGAGCACCTCGGAAAACGGCGTGCCGGTGATCTCGTCGAGGAACGCACCGGGCGCCAGCAAGCCGCGATCGGGGTGGCGCCAGCGCAGCAAGGCCTCGGCACCAAACAGGCTGCCGTTGGACAGGCGCATCTTGGGCTGGAAGAACAGCTCCAGCTCGCCCGCCTTCATGGCCTGCTCGATGCGCAACAGCGTGGCGCGGCGCTGCTGCACGCGGGCGTCGCGGCTCGGGTCGAACACCTGCACCTGGTTCTTGCCCAGGTCTTTGGCGGTGTACATGGCCAGGTCGGCGTGGCGCAGCAGGGTGTCGGCGTCGCTGTTGTCCTGCGGGTAGAAGGTCACCCCCAGGCTGGCGGTGAACTGCGCCGTGTGGCCCAGTGCCTGCACCGGCTGGCGCAGGCGCTCGGCCAGCTGGCCGATTTCGCGGAGCACCTCGTGAGCATCGCCCGGCCGGGGCAGCACAAACACAAACTCATCGCCGCCCACACGGCCAAAGGTGTCGTGGGGCAGCAGCCCGGCCTTGAGGTGCTGGCCCAGTTCACAAATAAGCTGGTCGCCCACGGCCTTGCCCCACTGCTGGTTGAGCTGAGAGAAGTCGTCCAGATCGGCGTACACCACCGCCACCACACCGCCGGCTTCACGCGCCATGGCGGCCTGCAGTTCGCGCAGCACCTGGCTGCGGTTGGCCAGGCCGGTGAGCGGGTCGTAGTGGGCCACGCGCTTGAGTTCCTCCTCGTAGCGCATGGCCTCCGACTGGTCGGTGCAGATGATCACGCACTGCTTGAAACGGCCGTCGGCATGGCGC
>DASUIK010000102.1:0-18781 GCA_036279795.1 Burkholderiaceae bacterium
GTCTGCCCTTACTCCAACGCCACGCGCGGCAACATCGAAGTCACGCTCACGCTGGCTTGAACAAGCTCGCGCCCGCGCCGCTGCGGCCGGCGGGCGCGACAATCGGGGCATGACCCCAACCGGCAACCGCCACCCTTTTGACGCCCTCACCCCCGATGCCGTGCTGGACGCGCTCAGCGCCATCGGCCAGCACAGCGATGGCCGCCTGACCGCGCTCAACTCGTTCGAGAACCGGGTGTACCAGGCCCACCTTGAGTCGGGTGAGGTGGTGGTGCTCAAGTTCTACCGCCCCGGGCGCTGGAGCGAAGCCCAAATCATCGAAGAACACCAGTTGGCACACGAGCTGGTGGCCGCCGAAGTGCCAGCGGTCGCGCCCCTGCCCATCGGCGGCCAAACGCTGCACCGCCACGGCGATTTCCTGTTTTCGGTGTCGCCACGCCGGGGCGGACGCCGACCCGAGCTGGACGACCTGGACGTGCTGGAGTGGATCGGCCGCTTTCTCGGCCGGCTGCACACCGTCGGCGCACAACACGCCTTTGTGCACCGCCCGGCGCTTGACATCGCCCAGTTCGGCTTTGAGCCACGCGACTGGCTGCTGCGCCACCACATCATTCCTATGGAGAGCGAGCGCCTGTGGCGCGACACGCTGGACCGCGCCCTCGACGCGGTGTCGGCAGCCTTCGATCGGGTCGGCGATGTGGCGACCCTGCGCCTGCACGGCGACTGCCACCCCGGCAACATCCTCTGGACCCCGAGCGACCTGCCCGGCGGCGGCCCCCACTTCGTGGATCTCGACGACGCCCGCATGGGCCCGTCCGTGCAAGACCTGTGGATGCTGCTGGGCGGTGACCGAGCCCAGCAGACCCGCCAGTTGGGCGCGCTGGTGGACGGTTACGAGGAATTCCGCGAGTTCGACCGGCGCGAACTGGCCCTCATCGAGCCGCTGCGCACGCTGCGCCTGATCCACTACAGCGCGTGGCTCGCCCGCCGCTGGGACGATCCCATCTTTCCCATCAACTTCCCGTGGTTCGGCACCCCGGCCTACTGGAACGAGCAGGCGCTGTGGCTGGCACAGCAGGTGGACGCGATGGCGACACCCGCCCTGTTCGCTTAACAAAGGTTTAATGATTCGTCGCCAAGCTCTGGGCTCCCTTACTTCGAGCCCAGCGCATGAGCGAGTTGAACCTGTGGCTGTTCCACGCCATCAACCTCACGGACGCATCCCCCGCCCCGCTGCTGGCGCTGGCGCGTTTTTCATCGCTTCAACTGCCGGCCATGCTGCTCGTGCTGGCGGTGGGTTGCCTGTTGCTGACGCCCAAACGGTGGCGCAAGCTGGGCCTGGAGCTGCTCGTGGCCATGGCCTTGGCGTGGCTGGGCGCGCGCCTGCTGCAGCACGCCTGGCCGGCGCCCCGGCCGTTTGTGCTGGGCCTGGGGCACCTGTGGATCACCCACAACGCGAGTCCGTCGTTCCCCAGCACCCACGCCAGCGTGGCAGGCGCGTTTGGCGTGCTGGCCGCCTGGCGCGCACCCCACCCGGCCCTGCGCTGGCTGGCGCCGGTGCTGGCCGGGCTGGTGGCCTGGAGCCGCATCGCGGTGGGCGTGCATTTCCCGGTGGATGTGGCGGCGGGCCTGTGTGTGGGCACCGTGGCCGCGCTGCTGGTGCACCGCCTGCGGCCGCGCCCTGCCCAGGCGCCGGTGGTCGCGCCCACCTGAGGCTCACCGCAGGCGTGTGAGCGCTGGGCCGTGTACGACAATGCGGCATGCCCCTGCTGACCCTGCAACAACTGGCCGCCCGCGAACGCACCCGCCAGCGCAACCGGCAGCTCGGCGCCTTGTTGGCCTTCATGGCGGGCGCCGTCAACGCCGGTGGTTTTCTGGCCGTGCAACGCTACACCTCCCACATGACCGGCGTGGTGTCGTCCATCGCCGACGACCTGGTGCTGGGCCACGGGCTGCTGGTGCTGGCCGGCCTGGGCGCCTTGTTGGCCTTTGTGGCGGGCGCCGCCACCACCGCCATCCTCATCAACTGGGCGCGCCGGCGTGGGCTGCAGGGCGAATACGCTTTGTCTCTGGCGCTGGAGGCGCTGCTGTTGTTGCTGTTCGGCCTGCTGGGGGCCCACCTCAACGAGCTGATCGAGGTCTTCATGCCCACCACGGTGCTGCTGCTGTGCTTCATCATGGGGCTGCAGAACGCCATCGTGACCAAAATTTCGCAGGCAGAGATACGCACCACGCACATGACCGGCGTCATCACCGACCTGGGCATCGAGCTGGGCCGGCTGCTCTACTGGAACCGCAGCCACGCCCACGGCGGCGAGCCCGTGCGGGCCAACCGGGACCGGCTGCGCATCCTGTTGCTCATACTGGGCCTGTTTTTTGCTGGTGGCCTGGCAGGTGCCTGGGCCTTCAAGACTGTGGGTTACGGCGCGGTGCTGCCACTGGCCGCCGTGCTGGCGGTGGTGGCGTTGCCGCCCTTGCTGAACGATGTCCGAGAGCGCCTGACCGCCCCCTGAAACACCCCTGCCCTAGACGGAGCACACATGGCGTCCAACTTTGGATTTTTCGATCTGCTGGCCTTCGTCACCTTCAGCATCAACGCCTTCTCCTACATGATGCGCGACATCAAATGGCTGCGCATCGTCACCATCGTGGCCATGGTGGGCGACCTGTTCGTCTACTACAACATCCGTGCCGGAAGCCCGCTGTGGGTGCAGTTCGGCATGTCGGCGCTGATCATCGTCATCAACGCGGTGATGCTGTTTTTCCTCTGGAAGGAGAAGCAGGCCCAGCACTTTGCGGGCGACGCCGGTTGGCTGTACGAACACGTGTTCGGCCCGCTGACCCCGGGTGAATTCCGGCGCGTGCTCAAGCTGGGCCGCTGGAGCCACCTGCAGGAAGGCGAATACGTGCTGCACAAGGGCACGGTGGTGGGTGAAGTGGGTTTTGTGGTGCACGGTCGGCTGGACGCCACCTGGGGCGACACCCTGCTGAACTCGGTGGCACCGGGCGGGCTGGTGGGTGAAATCAGCTACCTCACCGGCAAACACGCGTCTGCCGACGTGAACGCGGGCACCGACACGGTGTTGTTCGTGCTGCCCCACGGCGTGCTCGACCAGATCAAGCTGGAGCGCCCCGACCTGCATACCAAGCTGATGTACGTGCTGGGGCGCGAGGTGGCACAAAAACTGGCCACCGCTAACCACCTGGTGACGGCATCCCGCTTTTGAGCGCCTTCAGCCCTGCAGCGCGGCCCACATGGCCTGATCGCGCTCGGCCGTCCAGATGCGGGGGTGTTTGATGCCTTGGGCTTCGTCAAAGGCGCGGCTCACGTCAAACGGAAGGCAGTGTTCGTAGATGAACACGTGGCCAAACAGCGGATCCATGCTTTTGCGGGTGTGGGCCATGGCGGCCTTGAGGTCCATGCCGGCGGCGACGGCCTCTTTGCCTGCCTGGAACAAGGTGGTCACCCAGCGCTGTGTGTAGTCCAGCGCCTTGTTCACGTTGGCGTTGCCCTTCATGGCCTCGCCCCGCCCGGGCACGATGGCCTCGGCCTGCAGGGCACGCAAGGCCTCCAGCGTGGCCGGCCATTCTTCCAACTGCGCATCGCCGGTGTAGACACCTGCCTCATATTCGACCAAATCGCCGCTGAACAGCACTTTTTCGGCCTCCACCCAGGCGATGGTGTCGCCACGCGTGTGTCCCGCACCCGGATGCCAGATCTCCACCTGCACGCCGCCCAGGTCCACCGTCAGCGAACCCTGGCGCCCGGGAGTGCCATCACCCACCACCAGCGTGGGCCAGGTCAGGCCGGGCACGCTGTCGGCGCCGCGGAAGAGGCGCGGAAACCGCTCCATTTCGCTCAACATGTCCTGCGCGCCACGCTCCACGATGAGGTCGTGGGTGCCCCGGCTGGCGATCACCTCGGTGGCACCTTCGGCCAGGTAGGCGCTGGCGCCCAGCACACGCACTGCGTGGTAATGGGTGAGCAGCACGTACTTGATGGGCTTGTCGCTGACCTGGCGGATGCGGGCGATCAGGTCTTGCGCCATGGCGGGCGTGGCGGTGGTGTCGGCCACCATGATGTATTGGTCGCCGATGATGACGCCCGAGTTCGGGTCGCCCTCGGCTGTGTAGGCCCAGCAGTGGGCGCTGAGCTGCTCAAACGTGATGGTCTTGTCGCTCAGATCGGCCTGGCTGGCGAAGGCTTTGCTCATGGGGGGCTCCTGTGTCGTCACCGGTGGGCGCCCATTATCGGGCGCCCGCCCTCGCCCGCTGGCCTTCAGGGCGGGTTGGATTCAAAGCGCGACAACACACGTCCGCGCCCAGCCACCAGGTAACTTGACAGGTACGCCGCGTACCCCAGCACCCCCCAGGACAAACGCCCCAGGGCCACGGTGGTGCATTGCAGTGCGTGTGCCAGTTCGCGCCCCGGAACACCCACCTCGGCCTGCCAGCGCGAGGGCGCCTGCACCGGTGCTTCGGCATGCACCACCCAGTCAAAACGCACCGGGGTGTCGCCCCAGGCTTCCACCACCAGGCGCTCGCCCGGCAGCACCGCCAGCGACTCACCAGCGCCCAACACGTGATCACCTAGGCGGCGGGCGGTGCGGTCGAGCGGCGCATCGGTGGTGGCCCAGACGCGGCCACACACCACCTTGAGGGTGCTGGCCTCGCGGGGCCGCATTTGCACCGTGCGCCCGGCAGCCAGGCTCCACAATCCGCTGCATGCGGGGCTGACGGCCACATGAGAAGGTGTTTGAAGGTGTGACATGTGGGGCTCCTTGGATGGCGAATTCAATTGCGATTCGGGAATGAATGATCTCGCCTCAAGTCGTTGAAGTCCAATGAAATGGCGCTAAGCTATTGATTCCGTATTCACATCAATCACGGTTTCCGCCATGCAACTCACCAGCAGCCACCCCCGCACCCGCCCGATTGGCGTGGGCCACCTGCGCGCCTTCGAAGCGGTGGCGCGCCACCTCAACTTCCGCGCCGCTGCTGAAGAGCTGTCGCTCACACAAAGTGCGGTCAGCCGCCAGATACAGGCGCTGGAAGACGAGGTGGGCACCCCCCTGTTCCTGCGCCACACCCGCGCGGTGGACCTCACGGGCGCGGGGGCCCAACTGCTGCGTGCCACCGCGCAATCGCTGGAGCAGATCGACGCCGCCGTGCGCCACATCCGCCAGAGCATGGGCCGCAAAAGCGTGGCCATCACCACCTGGGCCTCGTTCGCCTCCATGTGGCTGATCCCGCGTCTGGAGGCGTTTCAGAGCGAACACCCGGACATCGACATCCGCATCGACGCCACTGACAACTCGGTGGACCTGGGCACGGCCGACGTGGACCTGGCGCTGCGCTATTCGGTGCCCCAAAACGTGCCCAACGATGCGACGCGGCTGTTTGGCGAGCAGCTCACGCCGGTGGTCAGCCCCTGGCTGCTCAAGCAGCACGGCATCGCCCAGGTGGAAGACCTGACGCAGTTCACACTGATCGAGGCCGGCGACGCCCACCGCAGCCGCCACCTGGAGTGGCTGACCTGGCAACGCTGGCTGGACCACCAGTTGCAGGCCGGCAAACCGGGACGCAAACCGCCCAAATTCGCGCCCAAACGCTGGCTCTATTTCAACTACGCCAACCAGATCGTGCAGGCCGCCCTCACCGGCCAGGGCGTGGCACTGGCCCGCCTGCCCCTGGTGGCCGAACACCTGGCCAGCGGCGACCTGGTGGAGCCCCTGCCCCAGGCCCGGCTCGACTCACCACTGGCCTACTGGCTGATGGTGGCGCCGCGCAGCGTCCAGCGACCCGAGGTGAAGGCCTTTTGCGACTGGATTCGGCGCCAGGCCGAGATCACCCGCCACGCGATCGGCGACGTACCCGACCCTGAAACGCTGGTGGATGCGGATTGAGAGATCGCAGCGAGCGCCAAAAGCCCACTCAGGGACACCGCCGGGCCGGCTCTGCCGGACGGCTGGTGTCGCCCCTTGAGGGGGATGCGGCCACACGCAGTGGGCAAGCGACGGGGGGATTCAAGTGATGGGCCAAACCACGCCGTTGTCGTTCAGGATGGCGTCCAGCGGCACGTCGTGGGGCTCGGGCTCCAGATCGGACAAGAACCCCTCGGTGAACCCCAGGCCCACCGTGAAGGGCTTGGGCTGCAGGGCGGCCAACGTGCGGTCGTAAAAACCGCCGCCATAACCCAGGCGGTAACCACCCGGTCCATAGCCCACGCAGGGCACAAACAACAGGGTGGGCTGGATGATCTCGGTGTCCTTGGGCTTGGGAATACCGTAGGCGTCCTCCTCCATCGGGCAGCCGGGGTACCAGGTGTAAAAGGTGAGCGTCTTGTCCACCTTGTTGACCACTGGCAGGCCAATACGGCGGTGGCGGGCCGCGCTTTTGGCGTCTTCCTCGCGCCCGGCCTCCTGCCAGCGAAACAGGGCCGGCAGCGGGTCAAATTCGCCCTTGATGGGCCAATAGGCACCGATCACGGTGTCGGGCCGCGAAATCAGCCACACCCGCATCACGCGCTGCAGTTGTTCGCCGCGCCAGATGCGGTCGTCCATGCGCTGGCGCTGGTCGACCAGGGATTTGCGCCACGCGGCCTTGATGGCCGCCTTGTCGGAGGGATCGGGAACCGGAAGGCCTTGTTGAGCAGTCATGAGCAGCGAGCACCGAGATAAAACCCACTGCCATTGTGGTTCATTTTTGCGGCGATGCCGGACGTGCCCACCAATCGGGGCCGAACTGGCCCTGCAACCATTCGATGAACTGGCTGACCTTGGCCGGCACCAGCTTGGGCGAGGGGTAGACGGCATGGACTTCCTGCTGCGGCAGGTGCCAGGCGTCCAGCACGGTGTGCAGGGCGCCGGTGTCAATCGATTCCTGCGCCACATAGCGGGGCAAGGCGGCCACCCCAAAGCCGGCCCGCGCCGCCGACAACAGCATGGACAGGTTGTTGGAGCGCAGGCGCCCCCGCACCGCCACCGAGGCGGCCCGCCCCTGCGGGCCATTGAAATGCCAGCGCGCGTCGCCTTGCACCGTGCTGTAAATCAGCGCGTCGTGCGAGGCCAGGTCCTTGGGGGTGCGCGGCGTGCCGTGCTGGCGCAGGTAGTCGTGTGACGCCACCACCACCCACGGGTTAAGGCCAAGGTGCCGCGAGCCCAGGGTGGAGTCGGCCAGGCGCCCCATGCGGATGGCCACATCCACACCCTGCTCCACCAGGTCCACATAACGGTCGTCGCAACTCAGGTCCACCTGCAAGCCGGGGTTCAGGCGCATGAACTGCATCACCAGCGGCGCCATCACGCGCCGGCCAAAGGCCACCGAGGTGCTGATGCGCAAAGCCCCCTGCACCTGGGTTTGCAGCAGCGCGGCCACCGAGGCGGCCTCGTCCACGTGGTGCAGGATGAGCTTGCACTTTTCGCAGTAGAGCAGCCCGATTTCGGTGGGGGTCACACCCCGCGTGGAACGGTGCAAGAGGCGCGCGCCCAGTTGGGTCTCCATGCGGCGCACCTGCTTGGTGGCAGCGGGCTGGCCCATGCCCAACTCGGCCGCAGCCTTGCTGAAGGAGCCGAGGTCCACCACCCGAACGAACAAACGCATGGCCTGGATGTTTTCCATGGAGACACAGGTTAAACGCTGACAGTGCGCGCCTGGTATTCCACCACGGAATAAACCAAATGCGCGGCGCACGCCTTCCGAACCGGACCGCTTGTGGCGACGATGCACCTCAACCCACAACCCCTCAGGAGACGTTTCATGCCCAAGATCAAAGCGGCGCTCGCCGCCGTGCTGGTGATGGAAAAGGAAGGCATCACCCAAGCCTTTGGTGTGCCCGGTGCGGCCATCAACCCACTGTACGCCCAGCTGCGCGAACGCGGCACCATCGGCCACATCCTGGCCCGCCACGTGGAGGGCGCCTCACACATGGCCGAGGGCTACACCCGCGCGGTGGCCGGCAACATCGGCGTGTGCATTGGCACCTCGGGGCCAGCCGGCACCGACATGATCACCGGCCTGTACTCGGCCCAGGCCGACTCCATCCCCATCCTCTGCATCACCGGCCAGGCGCCGCGCGCCCGCCTGCACAAGGAGGATTTTCAGGCGGTGGACATCGCCAGCATCGCCAAGCCAGTCACCAAATGGGCCACCACCGTGCTGGAGCCGGCCCAGGTGCCGCAGGTGTTCCAGCAGGCCTTCCACCTCATGCGCTCGGGCCGCCCCGGCCCGGTGCTGATCGACCTGCCCTTCGACGTGATGCAGGCCGAGATCGAGTTCGACATCGACACCTACGAACCGCTGTCGGCGTACAAACCCGCGGCTTCGCGCAAGCAGATCGACAAGGCCCTGGCCATGTTGAACGAGGCCGAGCGCCCGTTGATCGTGGCCGGCGGCGGCATCATCAACGCCGATGCCAGCGACTTGCTGGTGCAGTTCGCCGAGATCACGGGCATCCCCGTCATCCCCACGCTGATGGGCTGGGGCAGCATCCCCGACAACCACCCGCTCATGGCCGGCATGTGTGGCCTGCAGACCAGTCACCGCTACGGCAACGCCAACATGCTGGCCAGCGACTTTGTGCTCGGCATCGGCAACCGCTGGGCCAACCGCCACACCGGCAGCACCGACGTCTACTGCAAAGGCCGCAAGTTCGTGCACGTGGACATTGAACCGACACAGATTGGCCGCGTGTTCGCACCCGATCTGGGCATCGTGTCGGACGCCAAGGCCGCGCTGCAACTCTTCGTTGAAGCGGCGCTGGAGCTGCGCGCCGCCGGCCGCCTGCGCAACCGCCAGGACTGGGCCGCCGAATGCCAGGGGCGCAAGGGGTCGGTGGACTACCTGCGCAAGACCAACTTCGAGCAGGTGCCCATGAAGCCGCAGCGCGTCTACCAGTGCATGAACAACGCGTTTGGTCAGGACACCACCTACGTCTCCACCATCGGCCTGAGCCAGATCGCCGGTGCGCAGTTTCTGCACGTCTACCACCCGCGCCACTGGATCAACTGCGGCCAGGCCGGCCCGCTGGGCTGGACGGTGCCCGCCGCCCTGGGCGTGCGCGCGGCCGACCCGTCGCGGCGCATCGTCGCGCTCTCGGGCGACTATGACTTCCAGTTCATGATCGAAGAGCTGGCCGTGGGCGCGCAGTTCAAGCTGCCCTACATCCACATGGTCGTCAACAACAGCTACCTGGGCCTGATCCGCCAAGCGCAACGCGGCTTCAGCATAGATTACTGCGTGCAGCTGGGCTTCGACAACATCAACAGTCCGGCCGACGAGGTGACCGCCCAAGGCTACGGCGTGGACCACGTGAAGGTGGTCGAAGGTCTGGGCTGCAAGGCCATCCGTGTGCACCGCCCCGACGAGGTGGCGCCCGCCATCCGCCAGGCCGAGGCCTGGATGGCCGAGTTCCAGGTGCCAGTGGTCATCGAGGTGATCCTGGAGCGCGTGACCAACATCGCCATGGGCACCGAAATCGACAACGTGACCGAGTTCGAAGAAGTGGCCAGCGGCAAAGCCGATGTGCCCACCGCCGTGGCCATGCTCGACTGATTTCAAGGGAGACCACACATGCCCAAATTTGCCGCCAACCTCAGCATGCTCTTCACCGAGCTGCCCTTCCTCGACCGCTTCGACGCCGCCGCCCGCGCCGGCTTTGAGGCCGTGGAGTTCCTCTTCCCCTACGCCTTCGAGGCGCAGGAGATCCGCAGTCGGCTCGATGCCAACAACCTCACGCTCGTGCTGCACAACCTGCCGGCCGGCGACTGGGAGGCCGGCGAGCGTGGCATCGCCTGCCACCCGGACCGCGTGGACGAGTTCCGCGCCGGCGTGGCGCGCGCCATCACCTACGCCCAGGCTCTGGGTGTGGGCCAACTCAACTGCCTGGCCGGCAAAACACCGGCCGGCGTGCCCGACGCCGCGCTGCGCGAGACCCTGGTGGCCAACCTGCGCTTTGCCGCCGCCGCGTTGAAAGCGGCCGGCCTGCGCCTGCTGGTCGAGCCCATCAACACCTTCGACATCCCGGGCTTCTACGTCAACCGCACGGCGCAGGCCCTGGCCCTCCTCGACGAGGTGGGCGCCGACAACGCCTTCGTGCAGTACGACATCTACCACGCACAGCGCATGGAAGGCGAGCTGGCGGCCACGCTGCAAAAACACCTCGCCCGCATTGGGCACGTGCAACTGGCCGACAACCCGGGGCGCAACGAGCCGGGCACGGGCGAAATCCACTACCCCTTCCTGTTCGCGCACCTCGACCGCATCGGCTACAGCGGCTGGGTGGGCTGCGAATACAAGCCCGCCTCCACCACCGAAGCAGGCCTGGTCTGGCGCCAGCAGCTGGCCGCCTGAGTTTTTCAACCCAATTTCAGACAAAAACCATGACCACACAACCCCTCAAGATCGGTTTCATCGGCCTGGGCATCATGGGCGGCCCCATGGCGGGCCACCTCATCCGGGCCGGCCACCAGCTCTTCGTCTACACCCGCGGCAAGCTGCCAGCCGACATTGCCGACAGTGGCGCCACCCAATGCCTGAACGCGCGCGGCGTGGCCGAACGTGCCGACATCGTCATCACCATGGTGCCCGACACCCCCGACGTTGCCGATGCGCTGTTTGGCGACAACGGCGTGGCCAGTGGCCTCACACCGGGCAAGGTGGTGGTGGACATGTCGTCCATCTCGCCGGTGGAAACCAAGCAGTTCGCACAGCGCATCGAAGCCCTGGGCTGCGACTACCTCGACGCCCCGGTGTCGGGGGGCGACGTGGGCGCGCGCAACGCCACGCTGTCCATCATGGTGGGCGGCAAGCCCGCGGTGTTCGAGCGCGTCAAGCCCGCCTTCGAAGCCATGGGAAAAAACATCACCCTGGTGGGTGGCACGGGCGACGGCCAGACCTGCAAAGTGGCCAACCAGATCGTGGTGGCGCTGACCATCCAGGCCGTGTCTGAGGGCTTGTTGTTCGCCGCCCGCGCGGGCGCCGACGCGGCCAAGGTGCGCGAAGCGCTGATGGGTGGCCTGGCCACCTCGCGCATCCTCGACGTGCTGGGCGACCGCATGATCCGCCGCACGGTGGAGCCGGGCTTCCGCATCGCCCTGCACCAGAAGGACCTCAACCTCGCCCTGGGCGCCGCCAAGAGCCTGAACCTCGCCCTGCCCGGCACGGCACAGGCCCAACAGCTGTTCAGCGCCTGCGTGGCGCAAGGCGGTGCGGCCTGGGACCACTCCGGCATGGTGCGTGCGCTGGAGCGACTTTCCTCCTTTGAGATTGGGCAGCGCTGAAATGCCGCCCCGCGAGCTGCTGAGGCGGCTGTTCGACGCGGCCGTGGCGTCGGCACAGCCCGAGCTGTGTGTGCCACCACACCTTCCCGAGCCACCGGCGCCGGGACAGGGCCGTGTCATCGTGATCGGTGCCGGCAAGGCGTCGGCCGCGATGGCGCGTGCGGTGGAGCGGCACTGGGCCGGGCGGGGGGTGCCACTGCAAGGGCTGGTGGTGACCCGCTACGGCCACGCGGTGGCTTGTGAACACATCGAAATCGTGGAAGCGGCCCACCCCGTGCCCGACGAAGCCGGCCATGCCGCCGCGCAGCGCATGCTGCACATGGTGCAGGGCCTCAGCCCAAACGACCTTGTTTTGTGTCTGATTTCCGGCGGCGGGTCGTCGCTGCTGCCGCTGCCCTGGCCCGGCCTCACGCTGGCGCACAAGCAGGCCGTGCACCAGGCGCTGCTGCGCTCCGGCGCCAGCATTGGCGAGATGAACTGTGTGCGCCGCCACCTGTCCAGCATCAAGGGCGGGCGGCTGGCGGCGGCGTGTCACCCGGCCCGCGTGCTCACGCTGCTGATTTCGGACGTGCCGGGCGACCACCCGGTGGACATCGCCTCTGGCCCCACCGTGGCCGACCCCAGCACCTGCGCGGACGCGCTCGCCATCACCCGGCGCTACGCACTCGACCTGCCCGCCGAAGTGCAGCACGTGTTGGCCAGTGGCGCGGGCGAGTCGGTCAAGCCCGGCGACCCGCGCCTGGCGCGCTGCGAGACCCGCCTGATCGCCACCCCGCAGATGGCGCTGCAGGCCGCTGCACAGGTGGCACGCGAAGCGGGCGTGACGCCCTGGGTGCTGGGCGATGGCATCGAGGGCGAGGCCCGCGAAGTGGGCAAGGTGCTGGCCGCGCTGGCGCAACAACAGGCTCGCCATGGCGGCCCGATCGCCACGCCATGTGTACTGCTCTCCGGCGGTGAAACCACGGTCACGGTGCGGGGCCAGGGTCGCGGCGGGCGCAACGTGGAATGCCTGTTGTCGCTGGGCTTGAGTCTGGGCGAGGCGCCGGGCATCCATGCCCTGTGCGCCGACACCGACGGCGTCGATGGCCTGGAGGAGATCGCGGGTGCGGTCTGGACCCCGGATTCGTTGCAGCGCGCCTGGGCACAAGGCCTGCGTCCCCTGGAGCACCTGCTGGACAACAACGGCCACGGGTTTTTCGAGGCCCTGGGCGACGGTGTGGTGACCGGCCCCACCCTGACCAACGTCAATGACTTTCGCGCCATCCTGATCGACCGCGCTTGATAATGGGGGCATGAGCCGAAAGCCCTCTCGACACAACTTATGGATGGCTGGCGTCTTCGCCGGTTTGCTCCTTGGCATCCTGCCCGCCGCCCGCGCACAAAACGACAGCGCCTTGCCCGGCGACAAGCTGGTGCTCGAACTGCGCGATGCGTTCCGCAAAGGCGACACGCGCACCCTCGGCCAGAAGCTGCCCCAGCTCGAAGGCCACCCTCTGTTTCCCCTGGCCGCTTACTGGGACATGAAACTGCGCCTGGAGTGGGCCAGCAGCGACGAGGTGCGCGCCTTCACCGAGCGGCACAAAGGCAGCTACTACGAAGACCGCCTGCGCAACGACTGGCTGCTGTTGCTGGGCCGACGCGGCGACTGGGGCAACTTTGCCGCCGAGCTGCCGCGTTTTCGCATGAACGACGACCGCGAGGTGCAGTGTTATGGCCTGCTGGTGCAGCACCAGAACACCGGCGCCGACGTGACCGAAGCCGTGCGCGAACGCTGGATGGCGCAAAAAGCGGCCGACGAAGGCTGCGCCGCTGCGGCCCGCACCCTCATCAAAGGCGACAAGCTGCCCGCGCTGGCGGCCTGGCACCGCGCTCGCCAAGGCATGGAAAGTGGCAACCAGCGCGTGGCCGCCCAGGCCGTGGGCCTGCTCAACCTGGAGTGGGTGGCCACGGTCAACGACATCTACAACAACCCCGCGCGCTACCTGGACGACAAGCTCACCGCCATCCGCCCCCGCACCAAGGAATTCGTGACCCTGGCCCTGGTGCGGCTGGCCGCCACCGACGCCGAAGCGGCCATGGCCGAACTCGGCAAGGCGCGCTGGCGCGCCCAGCTGACCGCCGAAGAGCGCGGGTGGGTGTGGGGCGTGATCGCCAAGCGCAGCGCACAAAAACTCTCAGACGAAGCGTTGAACCACTTCGCCCAGGCGGCCGACGAGCACCTGAGCGACGAACAGCGCGCCTGGAAGGTGCGCGCCGCGCTGCGCGCCGGGCACTGGGGCCAGGTGCGCCAGACCATCGAAAGCATGCGCGACGCCCAACGCCAGGACCCCACCTGGACGTACTGGCTGGCGCGCGCCCTGCTCGCCCCCGGCAACGATCCCCAGGCCACAGCGCAGGCGCGCCAGCTGCTGGAACGCATCGCGGGACCCACCGGCTTCTACGAGCAGCTGGCCCTGGAGGAGCTGGGCCAGAAGATCAGCGTGCCACCGCCGCCCGCACCGCTGACAGCCGAAGAAAAAGCCGCCGCCCTCCAGAACCCTGGCCTGGTGCGGGCCCAGCATGCGATGCGCATCGGCCTGCGGGCCGAAGGCGTGCGGGAGTGGAACTACACCACCAACCTGCACCACCCTGGCGGCATGCCCGAGCGCGAGCTGCTGGCCGCCGCCCAACTGGCCTGCGACCGTGCCATCTGGGACCGCTGCATCAACACCAGCGAACGCACCCGCACCGTGGCCGACTTCACCCAGCGCTACCCCACGCCCTTCCGCGAAGCGGTACTGCGCCGCAGCGCTGAGATCGGGCTGGACCCGGCCTACGTGTACGGCCTGATCCGCCAGGAAAGCCGGTTTGTGATGGACGCGCGCTCGCACGTGGGCGCCTCGGGCCTGATGCAGGTGATGCCGGCCACCGCCAAGTGGACGGCCCGCAAGATCGGCCTCGATGGCTTCCAGCCCCACCACATCAGCGACCGCGAAACCAACATCGCCATCGGCACCGCCTACCTCAAGCTGGCGCTGGACGACTTTGAAGGCTCCATGCCCATGGCCGCCGCTGCCTACAACGCCGGCCCGGGCCGGCCGCGCAACTGGCGCAACGGCCCGGTGCTGGAAGCCGCCGCCTGGGCCGAGTCCATCCCTTTCGACGAAACCCGCGACTACGTGAAAAAAGTGCTTTCCAACACCACCAGCTACGCCGCGCTGCTGACCGGCCAGGCGCAATCGCTCAAAGCCCGCCTGGGTTGGGTGGGGCCGCGCGCGGCCACGGCACAAACCGTCAACCGAGACCTGCCATGACGCGGCGTGTGTTGGTTTTGGGCGGCACCGGCTTTGTTGGTCGCAGCCTGTGCGAGCACCTGGTTCGCGCGGGTTGGGCGGTCACCGTGCCGACCCGGCGCGCCGCCCACGCCCGCGCCGTGCAACACCTGCCGGGCCTGACCGTCTGCACCGCCAACGTCCACGACGCGTCGGCACTGGACCGCCTGCTGCCCGGGCACGATGCGGTGATCAACCTGGTGGCCATCCTGCACGGCAGCCCGGCTGCGTTCGAGCGAGCGCACGTCATGTTGCCGCGCAGCTTGGCGCAGGCATGCGAACGCACGGGTGTGCGCCGGCTGATCCACGTCAGTGCGCTGGGGGCCGACCCGCAGGGGCCGTCGTTGTACCAACGCAGCAAGGCCGCTGGCGAAGCGGTGTTGCAGGCGGCGAGGCTGGACCTCACCTTGCTGCGACCCAGCGTGATTTTTGGCCCGCAAGACCGTTTTCTGAACCTGTTCGCCCGTTTGCAGTCGGTGTTTCCCGTGATGCCGCTGGCGGGCGCACACACGCGCTTCCAGCCGGTGTGGGTGGAAGACGTGGCGAGCGCCGTGGTGAGCTGCCTGCAAGATCCGCGCACGGTGGGCCAGACCATCGAGTGTGCCGGCCCCGAGGTGCTGACGCTGGCGGAGTTGGTGCGACTGGCGGGCCGCTGGGGCAGCCGTGAGAGGCCCGTGCTGCCGCTGCCGCTGGCACTGGGGCGCCTGCAGGCGGCGCTGATGGAGCTGGCTCCGGGCGAGCCCCTGATGAGCCGAGACAACGTCGATTCGATGCGGGTGGACAACGTGGCCAGCGGCAAGCTACCCGGCCTGTCGTCGCTGGGCATCACCGCTTCGTCGGTTCACGCTGTGGCGCCCGCCTACTTGGGCGCGCGCGGACCACGCAGCGCCCTCGACACCTTCCGGCGGCGGCAGCGACGACCCTGACGCCAGCGCGATGGCAAACACCACGCCCAGTCAAGCCGCATTTTTGGCACACTGCGGGTTGCTTCACCCGCCATTCCCTGCAGGACACCAACATGCCACGCAAACCCGCCACACCCGCGCAACCGCCCTCGCCCCTGGAAAGCCCCATGGTGTCCGACTACCGGCACAAGCACCAGCGCGACGTGGTCGATAGGCTCAAGCGCATCGAAGGCCAAGTGCGCGGACTCATCCTCATGATCGAAAGCGGACGGCCCTGCGAGGACGTGGCTCAACAGATGGCAGCCGCCCGCAAGGCCATGGACAAAACCTTTTTCCGCATGATGGCCTGCACCATGATGGAAGCCGCTACCACAACGCCAAACGCCACATCGGTGGCCGAGGAGGTGGAGCGCGCCACCGCGATCCTCGAACGCTACGCCTGAGGCCTGGCGCGAATCAATTCACTCGTCATTTCGCATCAATCCGCGTTGGCCTGCGGGATAACATGGCCGGCTCACACACGGAGGCCCCATGCTCAAGCTCTACATCGGCAACAAGAACTATTCGTCCTGGTCCATGCGCCCCTGGGTGCTGATGCGCCAAGCCGGCATCACCTTCGACGAGGTGATGGTGCGTTTCGACTCCTTCGATGCCGACTCCGATTTCAAGCGCGCACTCAAGGACGTCAACCCCGTGGGCAAGGTGCCGGTGCTGGTGGACGGTGACCTCGCCATCTGGGACACCCTGGCGATCGCCGAGTACCTGGCCGAGCGTTTCCCCGACAAAGCGCTCTGGCCCACCGACCCGAAAGCACGCGCCCGCGCCCGCAGCGTCTGCGCCGAAATGCACGCCGGTTTCACCGCCTTGCGCAGCGCCTGCCCCATGAACATCGAAGCCTCGCTGCCCGACGTGGGTGCCCTGGCCTGGCGCGACAAACCCGGCGTGCGTGCCGACGTGGCCCGCCTAGAAGCGATGTGGACCGCCTTGCTGAACACCCACGGCGGACCCATGCTGTTTGGCGATTTTTCCATTGCCGACGCCTACTTCGCGCCCGTCTGCATGCGCCTGCGCACCTACGGCCTGCCGGTGTCCAGCACGGTGAGCGCCTACGTGGACCGTGTGGTAGCCCTGTCCGGCGTGGCCGCGTGGATCAGCGACGCCCTCGCCGAAAAAGACTTCCTCGACTTTGAAGAGCCTTACCGGCTCCAGCGCTGACGGCCTCCCTACACTCGGGGGCATGGACACCTACCTTGTGGGCGGCGCCGTGCGCGACGCCCTGCTCACCACCACCGGCACCCACCCGTACACCGCCCACAGCGACCGCGATTGGGTGGTGGTGGGCGCCACCCCCGACGCCCTCGCGGCCCAGGGCTACCTGCCCGTAGGCCGCGATTTCCCCGTGTTTTTGCACCCGCACACCCGCGAGGAACACGCGCTGGCGCGCACCGAGCGCAAAACCGCGCGCGGCTACCACGGCTTTGCCTTCCAGGCCGACGAAACCGTGACCCTGGAGCAAGACCTCTCGCGGCGCGACCTGACCATCAACGCCATGGCCGTCCCGGCCAGCGCGCTCGACGACAACGGCGGCTTCGACACCGACCACGTCATCGACCCCTTTGGTGGCCGTGCCGACCTGCAAGCCCACGTGCTGCGCCATGTGACTGCCGCCTTTGCCGAAGACCCGGTGCGCATCCTGCGCCTGGCGCGTTTCGCCGCCCGCTTCCCCGCCTTCACCGTGGCCCCCGATACACAAGCGCTCATGCGCCACATGGTGGCCGATGGCGAAGTCGACCACCTGGTGGCCGAGCGCGTGTGGCAGGAGCTCTCGCGCGGTCTCATGGAGCAACGCCCCAGCCGCATGTTGGACGTGTTGCGCGACTGCGGCGCCCTGCACGTGCTGCTGCCCGAACTGGACCGCCTGTGGGGCGTGCCCCAGCGCGCCGACTACCACCCCGAGGTGGACACTGGCGCCCACATGGCCCTGGTGATGGACATGTGCGCTCGCCTGCAAGCCCCCTTGGCCGTGCGCTTCGCCTGCCTGTGCCACGACCTGGGCAAGGGCACCACCCCGGCGGATGTACTGCCCCGCCACATCGGCCACGAGCAGCGCAGCGTGGCCTTGCTGCGCACCGTGTGCGAGCGCTGGCGCGTGCCGCGCGACTGCAAGGAGCTGGCGGAAGTGGTGGCACGCGAACACGGCAACATCCACCGCAGCGCCGACTTCAACGCCGCCGCCGTGCTGCGGCTGCTGGAGCGTTGCGATGCACTGAGGCGCCCCGAACGTTTTTGCGAGGTGTTGCTGGCCTGTGAGTGCGACGCACGGGGGCGACTGGGTCTGGACGACCAACCCTACCCGCAGGCGCCGCGCCTGCAAAAAGCCTTGAACGCGGCCCTCGCGGTGGACACCACCACGCTCGCCCACGACGCTACCGAACGTGGCCTCAAAGGGCCCCAGATCGCAGGCGTGATCGCCCAGGCCCGCGAACACGCCATCGAAAAGACCTTGTGAGATGCCGCTCAAAGACCTGTCGCTGGCCCTGCTGACCATCGTGGTGTGGGGGCTCAACTTTGCCGTCATCAAGCTGGGCGTGGCGGGCGTGCCGCCCATGCTGCTCGCGGCGCTGCGCTTCGTCTGTGCGGCGTTTCCCGCGCTGCTGTTTTTTCGCGCACCCCGCGTGCCGCTGCGGCTCTATTTGGCCTATGGGCTGCTGATTTCGGTGGGGCAGTTCGCCCTGCTGTTCACCGCCATCCACGTGGGCATGCCCTCGGGCCTGGCCTCGCTGGTGCTGCAGGCGCAGGCGTTTTTCACCCTCGTGTTTGCCGCGCTGTTTCTAGGTGAACACTGGAAGGCCAACCAGTTGGCAGGCCTGGTGCTGGCGGGGGCAGGCCTGGCCCTGATTGGCAGCAGCCACGGGCAGGCCATGCCCTTGCTGGGCTTTGCCTTGACCGTCGGTGCCGCTGCGGCCTGGGCAGGTGGCAACATCGTCTCGCGCGCGGTGGCCAAACATGGCCCCATCAACCAGCTCGCCTTCGTGGTGTGGTCCTCGCTGGTGCCTATCGGTCCCTTCCTGCTGCTGTCGCTCTGGCTGGAGGGGCCTGCCACCATCGCAGCGGCGCTGAGTCACATGAGCCTGACCTCGGTGGCGTCCGTGGCCTACCTGGCCTGGGCAGCCACGCTGTTCGGCTACGGTGTGTGGACCTGGCTGCTTTCACGCCACCCGGCCAACCGCGTGGCACCGTTCTCGCTCATGGTGCCGCTGGTGGGGTTGACCACCGGTTGGGTGGT
>DASUIK010000103.1:0-4458 GCA_036279795.1 Burkholderiaceae bacterium
GCGGCCAGCGCCGACGTGGTGCGGGCCGTGCGCGAAGACTGGTAAAACCACCGCTCAATCCCGACAAGAGACACACATGAACACCTGGGTCCAAGACGCCATTGCCCGCATCGCGGCCGACTTCCAGCGCAGCGCCGACACACACCTCATCCCGCTGCCCCTGCCCACGTTTGCGCGCCATGGCATCGACCTCTACCTCAAGGACGAATCCACTCACCCCACCGGCAGCCTCAAACACCGGCTGGCGCGCTCGCTGTTTTTGTACGCGCTGTGCAACGGCTGGCTGCACGAAGGCACGACGGTGGTCGAGGCGTCGAGCGGCTCCACGGCGGTGAGCGAGGCCTATTTCGCGCGCCTGCTGGGCATGCCTTTTATTGCGGTCATGCCACGCAGCACCTCGGCGGAGAAGATCGCGCAAATCGCCTTTTACGGCGGGCGCACCCATTTTGTGGAACACGCGGGCGAGGTGTATGCAGCGGCGCAGCAACTGGCCGACGAAACGGGCGGTCACTACATGGACCAGTTCACTTACGCCGAGCGCGCCACCGACTGGCGCGGCAACAACAACATCGCACAAAGCATGTTCGATCAGATGGCGCACGAGCGCTGCCCGGTGCCGGCCTGGATTGTGGTCGGAGCGGGTACCGGCGGCACCAGCGCCACCATCGGCCGCTACCTGCGCTACCAGCGCCACGCCACCCAGCTGTGTGTGGCCGACCCCGAAGGCTCGGTGTTTGCCGCTTACCACGCGCAGCGCGACACCTCGCTGACCGCGCCCGGCTCGCGCATCGAAGGCATTGGCCGCCCACGGGTGGAGCCCAGCTTCATCCCCTCGTTGGTGGAGCGCATGGAGGTGGTGAGCAACCTGGAATCGGTGGCCGCCATGCATGCCCTCGGCGGCCTGCTGGGCCGCAAGGTGGGGCCGTCCACCGGCACCAACTTCGTGGCCATGCTGCGCCTGGCCAACGAAATGCGCGCGCAGCAGACGCCGGGCTCGGTGCTCTCGCTGCTGTGTGACGCGGGCGAACGCTACGAAAAAACCTACCATGACGCGGGCTGGGTCAAGGCCCAGTTTGGCGACACCACGCCCGCGCGCCACCACCTGGCCACCCTCTTGGGTTGACATGCTGTTTCGCCGCCACTTGCTGCAAACCGCCGCTTTGGCTCCGCTGCTGGGGGCTGCGAGAGGTTGGGCGCTGCCAGCGCGTGTGTTGCAATTTCCGCGCGACCACGGCGCCCACCCCGAACTGCGCACCGAATGGTGGTACCTGACGGGGCATGCACAGACAGCCACCGGGCGCGCGTTCGGCTTTCAGGTAACTTTTTTTCGCTCCCGTGTGGACGGCACCCAGGGCATGCAAGGCCGCCTGGCAGCGCGCCAGTTGTTGTTTGCCCACGCGGCCATCACCGATGTGCAAGCCGGCAAGCTGTGGCACGACGAACGCATCGCGCGCTGGAACGGCGCACCAGGTGGCGCTGCCGATGCGTCGCTGCAGGACACGGACGTGCGGCTGTCGGGCTGGTCGTTCCAGCGCCAGGCCGAGGGCTACACCGCGAGCATCACCGGCGACGAGCTGCGCCTGGACTTGCGCGCCCAGCCCACCCAAGCGCTGCTGCTGCAAGGCGATCAAGGGTTGTCGCGCAAAGGCCCCGAGGCGGAGCAGGCCAGCCACTACTACACCCAGCCGCAGTTGGCGGTGCGCGGCACCCTGGGCATACGTGGCCAAGCGTTCGAGGTGACCGGCCGCGCCTGGCTGGACCACGAATGGAGCGAGGCCTTGCTGCACCCCGAGGCCGTGGGCTGGGACTGGATAGGCATGAACCTGGACGATGGCAGCGCGCTGACCGCGTTTCAGCTGCGCCGCGCCGATGGCAGCGCACTCTGGGCAGGTGGTTCACTGCGCAGACCGACTGACGCGTTGCCACGCGTGTTCGCGCCACAAGAACTGCGTTTCGAACCACAGCGCCACTGGACCAGCCCTCGCACCGGTGCGCGCTACCCGGTGGAGTGGCGGCTGCACTCGCCAGCTGGCGCGCACACCGTGCGGGCACAGGTCGATGACCAGGAGCTGGACGCCCGCGCCAGCACCGGCAACGTCTATTGGGAAGGGCTGTCGCAATTGCTCGACGGCAGTGGGCAGCCGGTGGGTCGCGGTTACCTGGAAATGACCGGTTACGCCCAGCGCCTGCGCCTCTGAGCGGCCCCTTGCCGAGCGGGCGACAATAGGCCCATGTTCCGACGTTTGAAAACCGCCCGTGGGCTGGTGCTGGGCACCGCCATTGCCGCGCTGGGCACGCTGGCTGGGGCCCAGAACGCCCCCCGCACCCCGTTCGAAGACACCATGGCGCAGCGCATGCAAGCCTGCACCGCCTGCCACGGTGCCCAGGGCCGGGCCGCACCCGATGGCTACTACCCTCGCATTGCCGGCAAACCCGCCGGCTACCTCTACAACCAGCTGCTCAACTTCCGAGACGGCCGGCGCCACTACCGCCTGATGGCTCAGATGGTGGACCCGCTGACCGATAGCTACCTCTGGGAGATCGCACAGCACTTTGCGGCCCTCGATCTGCCTTATGACGCCCCCGCGCCAGTGGCGGTGTCGCCCGCCGATCTGGCGCGTGGCCAGCGCCTGGCGCAACAGGGTGACGGGAGCCTGCGCATCCCCGCCTGCGCCAGTTGCCATGGCGCCCAGCTCACCGGCATGCTGCCGGCCACGCCCGGCTTGCTGGGCTTGCCGCGCGACTACCTCAACAGCCAGCTCGGTGCCTGGCGCACCGGTCAGCGCCGCGCGCACGCGCCCGACTGCATGGCACAGGTGGCCCAGCAACTGACGCAGGCCGACGTGTCGGCCGTGAGCGGCTGGCTGGCGACGCAGGTGGTACCGCCCCACGCCAACCCCGCAGCGGCTCCCAGTCAGGCGCTGCCCATCGCGTGTGGTGGTGCCGCAGCACCGGGAGTCAAGCCATGAAGCGTTTTATGACCCTGCTGTTGGCACTGCTGCTGGCCGCTGCGGCGTTGGTGGCCTGGCTGAACGTGCGCGGTGAAGCCGCTGTGTCTGACGCTGCGCCCGCCGCCCCAACCGACGCCGCCACCATCGAACGTGGCCGCCAGCTGGCCACCATCGGCAATTGCCAGGCCTGCCACACCGCGCGTGGGGGCGAGCCTTATGCGGGTGGACGCGGCATCGCCACGCCCTTTGGCACGGTGTACGCGGGCAACCTCACACCCGACCCCACACACGGCCTGGGCCAGTGGAACAGCGACGCCTTCTGGCGTGCCCTGCACCACGGCCGCTCCCGCGACGGGCGCCTGCTCTACCCGGCCTTTCCATACAACAACACCACGCTGGTGAGCCGCGAGGACAGCGACGCCATCTACGCCTACCTGCGCAGTGTGCCTGCCGTGGCACAGGCCAACCGCCCCCATGAGCTGACCTGGCCGGTGAACACCCAGGCCGCGCTGGCGGTGTGGCGTGCGCTGTACTTCCGCCCCGGTGGCTACGCGCCACAGCCACAACAGAGCGCCGAATGGAACCGGGGGGCCTACCTGGTGCAAGGCCTGGCCCACTGCAGCGCCTGCCATGCACCGCGCAACGCCTTGGGTGCCAGCAGCAACATGCTGGACCTGGCGGGGGGCCTCATCCCGCTGCAAAACTGGTACGCACCATCGCTCAACGCGCCGGCCGAGGCTGGGTTGCAGGACTGGTCCGTGGAACACATCGTGGCCTTGTTCCGCACCGGCCGTGCACCCGGTGGGCAGGTCACGGGCCCCATGGCCGAGGTGGTCCAGCTCAGCACCCAGCACTGGGCCGAAGCCGATCTGCGCGCGATGGCCAGCTACCTCCGAGTCCTGCCCCGAGCTGAAACCCCAACCACTGCTGCGCCGACCTCGCCCCCTTCGCGCACGCTCGACCTCGGCGCCCAGCTTTACGGCAACCACTGCGCCGCCTGCCATGGCGACCGCGGCGAGGGTGTGGCCAACGCCTACCCGGCGCTCGCCGGCAACCGCGCGGTGTTGATGACCTCGCCCGCCAACCTCGTGCAAACGGTGCTGAACGGCGGCTTCTCACCTGCCACCGCCGGCCACCTGCGCCCCTTCGGCATGCCGCCCTACCTGTTGACACTGAGCGACGCCGACATCGCCGCCGTGCTTACCCACGTGCGCCGCAGCTGGGGCAACCAGGCCCCCGCCGTGAGCGAGCTGGACGTCTTGAACCTGCGTGGCACCGCCCGCCGTTGACACCCCCCACCCATGCGCCTGAACCTCATCTACGCACGCGCCGCCAATGGCGTGATCGGCAAAGACAACCAACTGCCCTGGCACCTGCCCGAAGACCTGGCGCACTTCAAACGCCACACCAGCGGTTGCCCGGTGCTCATGGGACGCAAGACCTGGGACTCGCTGCCCCCCCGCTTTCGCCCCTTGCCCGGGCGCCGCAACCTGGTGCTCACACGCCA
>DASUIK010000104.1:0-2969 GCA_036279795.1 Burkholderiaceae bacterium
GCCCTGCGCCACGGCCCACACGGGCGCGGCACCGTGGGCATGGTGCGCGTGTTTCCCAACAGCCGCAACGTCATCCCCGGGCAGGTCACGTTCAGCATCGACCTGCGCAACGCCACCGATGCGCTGGTGGACCAGCAGGCCGATGAGGTCAAGGCGTTTGCTTCGCGGCTGAGCGCATCGACTGGCTTGCCCATCACCATCCAACCGGTGTCCAGCTACCCGGCCCAGGTGTTCGATGCAGGCTGTGTGGCGGCCATTGGCGAGGCCGCGCAGCGGCTGGGTTACTCGCACATGCCTGCCGTCTCTGGTGCGGGCCATGACGCGGTGTACGCCGCGCGGCTGGCGCCCACCGGCATGATCTTCATCCCTTGCAAGGACGGCATCAGCCACAACGAAATCGAGGATGCCCAGCCGGCCCACATCACCGCCGGGGCCAACGTGCTGCTGCAAGTGATGTTGGCGCGGGCGGGCGCGGTCTGATGTGAGCGTGCGCAGGCGGCGCAGCGCCCTCAGAGCTGCACCGTTGCCTCGCCAATGCCTTCAAAGCGCACGCGCACGGCATCGCCCGCCTGCGCCAGCGGCAGTCCACACCAGGTGCCGGTGGTGACCACCGTGCCGGCCGGCAGCACCGCGCCGCCGCGCGTGGCGTGCTGAAGCCACTGGGGCAGCAGCCACGTGGGGTCGCCCAGTGAGTGGGTGCCGGTGAAAACCTGCCGCTGCGCGCCGATCTGCAGTTCGCAGCGCTGGTTCATCCAGTCCACGGCCTGAAAGGGCTGCCACGCGCCCAGCACGAGGGCACCGTGCGATTGCAGGTCGGCCAGCTTGTGCAGGGCCGGGGCCTGGAGCGCCTGGGCCCAGCGTGAGTCGACCAGTTCGATGCTCACCGCCATGGCATCGACAAGCGCGGGAGCAGCCTCGGGTGTCAGGCTTTGCGCCCGCGCCGCGTCCACGTCTTGCCCCAGGCGCAGGGCGATTTCGGCCTCGATGCCACGCCAATGGAAAGGCCAGGCGCGCGCGTCGGCCGGGCTGGCCCACACACCGGCCGCGGGCAGCGGGGCGTGGGTCAGGGTGGCGTCGCGGCCCGGGCCGCCCGATTTCCAGTGGCGGGCGGGCCGGTCGCTGTCCCAGCCCATGGCCTGGGCCACCAGGACCTGCACACGGTAGGCCTGGGCGGCGTCCGCGATGGCGATGCTGGCGGCGTCGGCGACCTGGCCGCTGCGGCGGGCTTCGATCAGGGTTTGTGCGATGAGGTCGTCGGTCATGGTCAGTGTCGCCCGGCCGCCCGAAGGCACTGACGCACCCCCTTGGGGGGCAGCGATACGCGAAGCGATGAGCGTGGGGGTTGTTTCATGTCAATGTGGGCCAGCGGTGGGCCCAGGGTGAGGCGGCCTCGAAGGAAGAGCCAAGGTCAAGCAGTTGGTCATCGCTGCCGTAGGCGCCCACCATCTGCATGCCGATGGGCAAGCCCTCGGACGAGGGTGCAGTGGGCACGGCCAGCGCGGGCAGGCCGGCGGCGTTGACCCAGCCGGTGTAGACGGCGTGGCCACGCGGACCCACGTCCTGTCCATCGATGCGCGGCGGGAATGCCTCGCGTTTGGGCCAGGGCAGGGCGGCGGCCGAAGGCATCACCACCACATCAAAACGCTCGAACAGCGCCGCGCTTTCGCGCCGCAGCTGCCACACGCGCTCCAGCGTTTGCCACAGTTGCGAGGCCGGCAGGGCGCGTCCCAGTGCCGCCATGTCGCGGTACTTCTGCGAGGCCTGGGCTTCCCATTCCGGGTGCTGGTCGAACATGCTGGCCAGGCCCATCTGGCCAATCCGGGGCCAGGCGGTGGCAAAGAAGTCCAGGTCCAGCGGCAGCGGGCCGGTCTCGACGTGGTGGCCCAGCGCCGCGAGCTGGGCCACACCCGCGCCCACGCTGGCAGCGATCTGGGGGTCCAGCGGGGCGTCGCCCAAGCGTTCCACATACAGCACGCGCAAGGGGCCGTTGCGGCGTGGCAGCGTGGCCGCGTGCGCAGCGGCCAGCGAGAGCCGGTCCACCACCGCCGGGCCGCGCATCACGCCAAACAGCAGGCGTGTGTCGGCCACGGTGCGGGCGATGGGGCCGATGATTTCAAAGTCCAGCAGCAGCGTGGGCAAAACGTGCTGGCGCGGCACCGAACTCAGCGAAGGCTTGAGCCCCACCAGCCCGGTGTGCGACACCGGGCGGCGGATGGAGCCGCCGCCGTCTTGTGCGATGGCCAGCGGACCGATGCCTGCCGCCACCGCCGCCACCGCGCCGCCGCTGGAACCGCCGGGTGTGAGATCCGTGTTCCAGGGGTTGCCGGTCGGCCCGTAGACGGGGTTGTCGGTGTAGCCCTCCAGCGCGAACTCGGGCACGTTCGTCTTGCCCAGGATCACCGCGCCGGCGGTTCGAGCCCGGGCCACGGCATGCTCGTCTTCGCCAGTGCCGCGCTGGGCCAGCGCGCGGCAGCCCCAACTGGTGGGCATGTCGGCGGTGTAGAGGCTGTCCTTCACCGTCAGCGGGATGCCATCGAGCGCCGACAGGGGTTGGCCGGCCTCGAAGCGGCGCGTGGCCGCCTCGGCATCACGCAAGGCCTCGGCATCGCGGCGCACCACGACCGCGTTGAGCTTGGGGTTCACTGCTTCCAACCGGTCCAGGCAGGCCCGGGTCACGTCCAGTGGTGTCAGGCTGCGGTCGCGGTAGCGGCGGGCCAATTCGGTGGCGGGCAGTTGCCACAGGAGTTCACTCATCGCATCGTCCTCACATGTGGCCCGGCAACCAGGTGGCCAGCCCGGGCACCATCAGCAGCAGCAGGGTGAAGCCGATCATGATCAGCGCATAGGGCAGGGCGCCCCAGATCACGTCTTGCAGACCACCCTTGTCGGGGCGGATGCCGTGCACCACGAACAGGTTCATGCCCACCGGTGGCGTGATCAGGCCCAGCTCGCACATCAGCACGATGAAG
>DASUIK010000105.1:0-6159 GCA_036279795.1 Burkholderiaceae bacterium
CCACGTCATGCTGGTCGACCTGCGCGCCAAGGGCATCACCGGCAAGGAAGCCGAGGCTGTGCTGGGCAGCGCCCACATGACCATCAACAAGAACGCGATTCCCAACGACCCGGAAAAGCCCATGGTCACCAGCGGCGTGCGCATTGGCACCCCCGCCATGACCACGCGTGGCTTCAAGGACGAGGAAGCCCGCATCACGGCCAACCTGATTGCCGACGTGCTGGACAACCCGCGCGACCCGGCCAACATCGAAGCGGTGCGCGCCAAAGTCAACGCGCTGACCGCACGCTTCCCGGTGTACCGCTGACCATGAAGTGCCCCTTCTGCGGCCATGCCGAGACCCAGGTGGTCGAGACGCGTGTGGCCGAGGACGGGGGCTTCATTCGCCGCCGCCGCCAGTGCGGCGCCTGTGAAAAACGCTTTACCACCTACGAGCGGCCCGAAGTCAGTTTTCCGGCCGTCGTGAAGAAGGACGGCCGGCGCATCGACTACGAACCGACGAAGCTGCGGGCCAGCCTGGCGTTGGCCCTGCGCAAGCGACCTGTGAGCATGGAGCAGGTGGACAGTGCCATAGAGCGGATCGAGGAAAAGCTGCTCAACCTCGGGCAGCGGGAAATCCCCTCCCACCGCCTGGGTGAGATGGTGATGCGCGAACTCAAGAAGCTGGACAAGGTGGCCTACATCCGCTTTGCCAGCGTCTACCGCAGCTTCGAGGACATCGACGAATTCAAGAGCCTGGTGGACGAGGTCCGCAAGTAGCGCCCTGGATGGGCGAAGCCGAAACAATTCTTGAGTGTGTCGGCCAGGCCTTTTGGCTTAGGCTGCTTCCCCAAAGACAAGGGGGAGCGCATGGACCGGACAACAAGCACCCGATACAGCCGCAAACCACGCGGCAACTCATTGACCGAGGTGCTGGTGGCCTTGGCGGTGCTGGCCATACTCGCGACGATGGCGCTGCCTTCTTGGCGCAGCCACCTGCTGCAAAAGCGGCTTGAGGCCGCCGCCGAAACCTACCGACAGCACTTCCAATGGGCCCGCAGCCACGCGATCCGCTCCGGGCAGGCGGTGCGCATCTTGTTTGGGCGGGACGCAAACGGCAGTTGCTATGTGGTCTTCACCGGCCCCGACGCCGCCTGCGACTGTTCTGCGGGCACAACGAAGTGCAACGCGCCTGCCCGGCTGCTGGCCAGTGAATACCTGCCCACCGCCGAAGGGGTGGCCGTGCAACCCAAGGGCAGCACCAAACGGCTGCTCGTGGACCCCCTGCGTGGCACCGTCACCCCCGCCATGACCGCCGTGTTCAGCACCCCGGACGGCAGGACGCTGCACGAGGTCGTCAACCTGCTGGGCCGCGGCCACGGTTGCAGCCCCCAAGGTGATGCGCCTGGCTGGCCCACCTGCAAAACCAGTGGCTGACCGCCGGCCAAACCGCGCACCGTGGGGCTTCACGCTGATCGAACTGCTGATCACGCTGGCCGTGGTCGGCATCCTGGCCACCGTGGCCTACCCCACGTACCGCGAGCACGTGTTCCGGGCTCGGCGCAGCGAGGCCTTCAGCGCGCTGTCTGCCGTGGTGCAAGCCCAGGAACGCTGGCGCGCGGGTCATTCGCGCTACGCGCCATCCCTTGAAGCACTGGGGCTGCAGGCCTACAGCAGCCCTGGGCAGCACTACCAGATCGAACTGCAGAACGATGACACACGCGGCAACTCCCACTTCATGGCCATCGCCCGTCCGTCTGGCGTCCAACGCGCCGACACCCGCTGCGCCCAGATGCGCATGGGCATCCAAGGCATCCAGCTGCTGCGCACGGCCAGCGACAGCCAAGGCAGCGACACCAGCCGCCAGTGCTGGCCGAGCTGACGGCATCGGCCCACGCCGCACGCAAAAAGGGCTGTCGTTGGTGGAACTGTTGGTGGGCATGGCCTTGGGTCTGGTGGTCGTGGGCGGAGCCATCACGCTGCTCCTGTCGGAGCTGAAAACCAGCCGCCGGCTGCTGCTGGAAGCGCGCCTGGCACACGACCTGCGCATCGCCGCAGACACACTGGCACGAGACCTGCGCCGCGCCAGTCACTGGATGGCATCCACCTCCGCCGACCCCACCACCAACCCCCACGGCAACATCTTGCTGGACGACGCCTCGCCCACGCCAGGCGACACGTTCCGCCGCGCCAGTTACAGCTTCGACCTGCCCGACTCCGGTGCCCCGCAGGCCTCGGTGTTCGCGCACAAGGACCAGAAACTGACCTTGAAACTGGGTGGATCGGGCGCGCAGGAGCTGACCGATCCCTCCGTCCTGCGCATCATACGACTGGCCATCACGCCCGTCACCACCTCCGTGGCACTAGACACCCTGTGCCCACAAGCCTGCGCACCGTCCAGCACCTGCCCCACCCTGGCGCTGCGGCGCTACGACATCGTGCTCGAAGGTCAAGCCACAGCAGACCCGGCCTTGCGGCGCGAAGTCCGCACCAGCTTGCATGTGCGCAACGACCAATGGAGCGGCACGTGCACCGGCACTTGAAACACACCCAGCGCGGTGCGGGCGCACTGGGTGTGATCGCCATGGTGCTGCTGGTCGCTTCCGTCGCTGTGCTCTACCTCAACCGGCACCTGCTGATCGAACACCGGACCTCCGCGAGCCAGTGGCATGGCGCCGTCGCCTTCGAAGCGGCTGAAGCCGGGCTCGACTGGGCGCAGGACCGGCTCAACCACCCCGGCCAGCTCGATGCGCAATGCCGCCCGGCCACCCCCGTGGCCGGCGGCACCGGCTTTCGCGCCAGCCACCTGCCCACGGGCACCCAACCCGCCCCAAGCGCCGGCTGCCGCTTGCCCGGCGGTGCGCTCGATTGCGCCTGCCCTTCTGGCGGCCAGGTGTGGGTCGGCGACACCGTCCCCCGCTTTGCTGTGCGGCTGACACCGGAAACCGGCAGCGACGCCATCAGAGCCCACTCGCTGGGCTGCGCTGCCGATGACGCCCCCTGCGATCTGGACACGCCTGCACCACCTGAAGCCGACGCACGCGCGCCGCTGTCGGTCGCCTTGCGGCTGGTGCCCCTGCTGCCTTCGCTGCCTGCCCCCGCCCTGACCTGTGGCGGCGATTGCCGTCTGCTGGATCAGGCCAGCGTGCGCAACGAACAGATCGCGGGACTGGGTCTGGCGGTCCACTCGGCGACCACGTTGACCCGTGCGTCCAGCGCGCAGGTGCGAGGGCTGCCCGGCGCGCCACAGGCCGACGCCAGTGTCGAAAACGCCTCCTCGCTCGCGTCAGCGGCAGGCACCCCTTGCAACGCGCAAGCCTTGTTCGCCCACCTGTTCCAGCAAAGCCTGGCCACCTACGCCCGCTCGCCGCTGACCCACCACCTGCCCTGCCCCACTGACACAGACTGCGGCACCGCCATCCGCCAAGCCCACGCGCTGGGTTGGCGGGCCTTTTTCCTGCCCATGGGCGCGCACCTGTCCAGCGGTGAAACCCTCGGCACCCCCGAAGCACCCGTGGCCTTGGTCACGCCCGGCACGCTCACCATCGACAACGCACCCACCGTCCACGGCCTGCTCTTCGCCAACGACAGCATCATCAACACCAGTGATGGTAGTGCCGCCCGCATCCGGGGAGCGGCGGTCAGTTGCAACAGCCACCGCCAAGGTGGACAAAGTGAAGTGGCCCACGACGCCGACACGCTCGCCCGGCTGCGCGAAATCACCCGTGCGTACCAACGTGTGCCCGGCAGTTGGCGGGATGCACCATGAAAGCTGGTCATGGCCCCCACGCTCCACCGCTGCGCGGGTCGCTGCCCCCCGAGGGGGCTGTTTCACCTTGGGACGGCCCGGCGGCAAAACTGGGTCCCCACGCTCCTCGGCCACCCCGCACCTCCACCGGGTTCACCCTCATCGAAGTGCTGATCGCGCTTTTGCTGGTGGGCGCCGGGCTGCTGGCGCTCGGAAGTCTGCAGTCCAACCTGAGCCGCCACACCGATCTGTCGCGCCAACGGGGCGAGGCGACCTTGCTGGCCCAGGCCGGCATGGAAAGGCTGCGCCACCAGAGCCATTTGCCTATTGCGAACGCCGACCTGAGCAGCCAGGAGCCCCAGCGCAACCTGCTGACCGGTGGCAGTGAAAATGTCAGCTCCGACAACTTCAACACCAGCTACACCCGCAGCTGGACGATCGCGGGCGAGGTGACCGACGCTTTGCGTCCCGTCACCATCGCATTGCGCTGGATCGACCAGCAAGGCAGCGACCAGCAGCTGCAACTGCATTCGGCATTGCAAGCCACGCAGCCGCTGCAAAGTGCCCAAGCCGGCCAGCGGCCGGTGGCGACGCCGCCTTGGAGCACTCCGCTGCAGCGCCACGCGGCCATTCCCACCACGGCACGACCTGACGGCCCGAGCCGCAGCCGGCTGGACATCGAAGGCCGCTGGCGCCTGGTGTTCGACAACACGACGGGCCTCGTGCTCGAACTGTGTGGCACCGGTGCAGAAGGCGCTGACCTGACCATCTGCCACGCCATCCACGCGCTGCTGCTCAGCGGCCACCTGAGCCGCTCTGTCCCCGATCTGCCGTGGCCGACAGGCTTGGATGTGTCGGGCCTCAGCGGCGTTGCGAACAGCGCCACCTGCCTTTTGTCACTGCGACCTGCCGGCGCCGGTGACACAGACGTCAACCTGGACTATTTCTGCCTGCTGCCACTTCAAACGGGGCAAACCCAGTGGCAAGGCAAACCACGCTGGCGCAGCCTGCCCACCCAAGACACGCTGCTGGTCTGCCGCTACGAATACGCCGCCACCGGTGGTGCCGACGAAGCGCAGCGCAACGTGCAGGGTCCCGATGGCTACGGCCCGGTCTCCCGGTCGCTGGCCCAGCAAAACTACCGCCTGCACCGGGCCACGGCGGACACCTTGTGCCCGCCCGATAATCCAGGCATCTTCCGCTGGGCGGTGCACCAGGATTGCCGGGCTGGCCAGGCCCAGGCGGCCCGAGACTGCCCCTGACCTCTCGCTGTGCCAAGCGCCGCCATGACTTTGTTTTTCCCCGCAGCCGACGCCACCTCCTCGGTTGGCCTGTCCGAACCCAACCCCAGGGTGGCCTGCGTCATCACCACGCCTGACGGTGAGGTGATCGCCCGGGGCCACACCCAACAAGCCGGCGGCCCCCACGCCGAAGTCGCGGCCCTGCGCGCAGCCACAGCCGCCGGGCGGTCCGTGCGCGGTGCCACCGCCTACGTCACGCTGGAGCCCTGTGCCCACCATGGCCGCACGCCGCCCTGCTGCGACGCCCTCATCGAGGCCGGCCTCGCCCGGGTTGTAGTGGCCTTGGGCGACCCCAACCCGCGCGTGGCCGGGCAAGGCCTAGCGCGCATGCGCGCGGCCGGCATCCAGGTGGACGTGTTGCCCACTGACCACCCCGCAGCCATCGAGGCGCGAGAGCTCAACATCGGCTTCCTCTCGCGCATGGTGCGTGGGCTGCCGTGGGTGCGGCTCAAGGTGGCGGGGTCGCTCGACGGGCGCACCGCCCTGCCCAATGGCGTGAGCCAGTGGATCACGTCGCCCGAGGCACGCACCGACGGTCACGCCTGGCGCAAGCGGGCCGGGGCTTTGCTCACCGGCATCGGCACGGTGCTGGAAGACGACCCACGGCTCGACGTGCGCCTGGTGCCCACCGAGCGCCAGCCCGTCCGGGTGATCGTCGATGCCCGCCTGCAGACGCCTGCGGGCGCCCGCATCCTGCAACCGCCTGGCACGGTGTGGATCTACACCGCCACCGACCCGTCCACCAGTGCCGCCCGCCGCGCCGAGCTGCAGACGGCGGGCGCCACCGTGGTCGACTGCCCTGGCGCCAACGGCAAGGTCGATCTGGCCGCCATGCTGCGAGACCTGGCTGCGCGCGAGATCAACGAGCTGCACGTCGAAGCGGGCCACAAGCTCAATGGCTCCTTCCTGCGCGAAGGCCTGGTCGATGAACTTCTGCTCTACCTGGCCCCCAAGCTGCTGGGCGAAGGCGCGGGCCTGGCCGCCCTGGGACCGTTCGAGGCGCTGAACCAAGCGCCAGGATTCGAGTTCGTAGACGTCCGGCGCATCGGTCCGGACCTGCGGCTGCGCGCCCGCCCACCGGGGCGCGACGCATTCTGACCCTGCAGGCCCGGGGCAAACCCGAATCCCTGC
>DASUIK010000106.1:0-2936 GCA_036279795.1 Burkholderiaceae bacterium
CGGCGCGACCAGGCCGCGCTGGCCTACAAAAAGACCGTGCTCAGCGCCTTCAAGGAAGTCGAAGATGCGCTGGCGGGCATCGCGCGCCTGGATGAGCAACAGCAGGCGCTGCTGGCCCAGCAGGCCGCGCTGACCGACACCGTGGCGCACGCCAGCCGGCGCTACCGCGAGGGCTACAGCCCCTACCTGGAACAGATCGACGCCGAGCGGGCTCTGCTGGCCGTGCAGCTCAACCTGATCCAGGCCCGCGCCGATCACCTGCAAGCTGAGGTGGCGTTGCACCAGGCCCTGGGTGGCGGCTGGGCCAGGGCCTCCTGAGCGGGCTTACTTCGCTTTAAGGAAGTCGGCCACCTCCAGCAGCACTAGCTCGTTGTCGTCGGCCTGGTTGGGCTCGCGGCTGCTGGAGAAGGGCAGGTTGTTGTCGTTGCCGACCACGATGTGGCGGGCATCGACGATGTCCACGCTCTCGATGGTGAAAAAGGGGAAGGTCAGCACGCCGTTGGTGAGTGGCTTGCGTGCCAGCCTGGCCGGGTCGGCGATGGCCATGAGGTCGATGTACCCAATCTTGCGCAGCGGGCCGTTGACGTTGGACTCACTCAGCTCCACCTTGTAGACGCGCTTGAACTTGGCCAGGTCGTGGAAGCAGTCGCTGCGTTTGGTGCCTTCGGGGCAGGCTTTGTCGGCGGTGCCTTCGCCGTTGTCGCGCTCGATGATGAGACCCTCGGTCGCGCTGATCATGTTGAAGTCACCGATGGCGTGGTGGTTGGCCTCGAGCACGTACTTCCAGTGGCGGCCGCTCCATTTCTCGCTCTTCACGTCGAACTCCAGCACGCGCAGGTAGGGCTTGCCGTCCACGGTCTCGTAGGCCTTGGTGCTTTCATCCCACAGCGCGCCTTCCAGCAGGGCGTAGAGCTTGGTGCCGTCCGGCGATGAGGCCAGGCCCTCGTAGCCCTTGGAGCGGCGGGTTTGGAACTTCACCTCGCCGCCAGGTGCACCCGGGGTGGTCACCGACGGGTGATCGGGCGACACGATGGTCTTGCCGTCCACCTGGGTCTCATACACCGCTTTCACGCGCCCCTTCATGTCGGCCTTGATCAGGTAGGGGCCGAACTCATCGCCGATCCAGAAATGGCCGTCGGCGATCTGGAAGCCCTCGGTGTCGAAATCCGAGCCGATCAGGTAGCGCTGCTTAGTGCCTTCGTGGACGATGCGGAAGGGCACCTTCTTGTCTGGGTCGTGCAGGAAGACGGTCTCCAGTCGCTTGAACTGGCCGCTCTTGAAGTCCACCTGGTAGTGGTTCAGGAACAGCATGAAATCCGGCGAATTGGCCTTGGAACCGGCGCCGTTGTCGGTCAGCAGCCAGTAGCTGCCATCGGCCAAACGCTTGATGCCGGAGTGACCCTGCACGGGCTGGCCCTGGAAGGGCAGGGACACGCCGGTGGGGCGGCCCGCCGAATGGCCGGCGATGCTGGCAATGGCTTCGACGCGGCGGCCGGTGGTGAACTTGCCGCTGACCTGCAGGTCGGCCGGCGCGTCCTGCGGCGCGGGGATCAGCGTGAGGGCGGACAACACGGCGTGCCCGGCCAGAGTGGCGGGGTAGGCGGTCTGGGCCTGGGCGCTGGGGTTCAGGCTCGCGGCGGCCAGGGCGAGCATGGTGGTGAGGTGCAGCTTCATGGCGAAGGGGTGTTCCGGTTGAGACAGCCGCCCAGCATGCGACCGCTGTTTGACAAACGCGCGACGCCACCATGTCGTTGGCATGACACCGCGACGCGAAACAAAACGAAATAAAGCGATACCGCCCCGAGACGACGGTGCGAAGGCCGGCCGGCACCATGGAGGCCCTGTTCAACCCCTGGTCACAAAGGACCTCACCATGAAACCCTGGCTCAAGAAAACCCTCTTCACCGTGTTCGGTGCTTCCATCGTTCTGGGCGGTTTGACCGCTTGCGGATCGCGCGGTGACCACGCCCGTGGCTGGAGCGACGAACGTGTGACCGAGATGCGCGGCAAGGCCATTGAACGCATCAGCAGCAAGCTCGAACTCAACGAGGCGCAGAAGCAGAAACTGGGCCTGTTGGCTGACGAGCTGATCGCACAACGCAAGGCCTGGCGAGCACAGGGCGGTGAACCGCGTGCCGAGATCAAGGCCTTGATTGCGGGTGAAAAGTTCGACCGCGCCGCCGCCCAGGGTCTGCTGGAGCGCAAGACCCAGCAGGTGCAAGGTGCCGGCCCCAAGGTGATTGCCGCCTTCGGTGATTTCTACGACAGCCTGACCCCGGCCCAGCAGCAACAGGTGCGCGAGCGCCTGGACAAACGCGGCCACGGCGGCTGGGGCCGGGGCTGAACATGTCGCCGCTGACCCAGGACCTGCGCGCCTGTGGCGCCAGCTTGCTGGCCGGCACCGACGACCCCCACGCCGAGCTGCTGGCCTTGGTGTGGGGACCGCGTTTCGACCGCGAACACGCGCTGGGCCTTTGGGCCCGCCTGTCGCAGCGTCAGCCCCAGGCCGCGTTGCCGGTCTTGCCGCAGTTGCTCTCGGCGGCCGACCACTTCGACACGCTGGGCGCGCCCGCGCAGCAGCGCTTGCGCCGCCTCATCCTGCGCCATCGGCAGACCGTGCTGATGTGAGAATGGCACATGCCCCGCATCTTGCTCATCGACGACGACGACCAGCTTGGCCCACCGCTGGCGGCCTATTTCCAGCGCTTTGAGTTGGCGCTGACGCAGGCGCTGCGGCCCAGCGAAGGCCTGGCCTTGCTGGCCCAGGGTGGCTTTGACGCCGCCATCCTGGACGTGATGCTGCCCGAGATGGACGGTTTCGAGCTGTGCCGCACGCTGCGCAAGACCAGCGACATCCCGGTGGTCATGCTCACTGCGCGCGGCGACGTGATGGACCGCGTGGTGGGGCTGGAGCTGGGCGCCGACGATTACCTGCC
>DASUIK010000107.1:0-5252 GCA_036279795.1 Burkholderiaceae bacterium
GGCCGGCTGCCCCTGGTCAGCACCCGCTCCATGCGCTCGCTGCTCGATACGACCTTTCTGTGCCCGCTGTACATCACAGCCGATCTCGCTCTCGACGGGCGCGCGCGCTTGCGTGAAGTCTTGTGCCTGGGCAGCATGACCTTGGGCCCGCACAGCGATGTGATCGGTTGGGCCCACGCCGACGGCGCGGCGGTGCTGGGCGAGGGCAGCGTGGCCGTGCGACGGCTGTCCTCGGGCCTCTCCATCGACCTGGCGCGCCACTGCTGCTTTGAGCGACTGCATGCACCCACCCTGCGTTTTGGTCAACACCCGCCGGCGGGCCCTGCGCGCACCGAGTTCAACAGCCAACCCACCTGGCATCGCCTGCGCCGAATCGACGGCGCACAACCCTGGGGCGAAAACAGCTGGCGCGTGGGCGGCGACTGCGACATCCCTGCATGGCACTGCTTCACAGGGTCATTGTTGGTGATGGGGGTGCTGCGCGTGGGCGAAGGCGCCCGGGTCGAAGGCAGTGTGAAGGCCCACCGAGGCCTGCACATCGGCGCTGGCGCCAGCGTGACGGGTTCTGCCGTGTGCGAGGCCGGCATCCACCTGCTGCCCGACGCGGTGGTGGGCGGGCCGCTGGTGTCCGAGACGCACGTGCTGCTGCACACCCGCGCCCGCGTGGGAGCCCCCGACGCGCCCACCACCGTGAGCGCCACCGACATCCTCATCGACCGTGGCGTGACGACCCACGGCACGGTGTGGGCACGACAAACCGGCGTTGTATTGGGGTTCGCATGAAAAGCATCACTTGGTTGTTGTGGTTTTGCCTGTGCACCAGCCCCTGGGCGCGGGCCGCGCCGCTGGACCTGAGGGGATATGCCGACGCGGCAGGCGCCATCTCTGTGCAGCACCAGGGCGGCACCGTGGACCCCTACTTTGCACTGCAGGCGCTGCTGCTGGCGCACAGCCACGGGCTGGACATCTCCGCCCCCGCCACGGCCTGGGCGCAGTGGCTGGTGGCGCGGCAAAAGCCCGACGCCACCTTCGACCGCTACTGCCGCCAGGGGCCGGTGTGGGCCCCCTGCAAAACGGCCGACGCCGACGACTCGGTGCTGGGGCTGTGGATGGCCTTCATCGACACCCTGCCCGCCGCCCAACGTCAGCAGCCGGCCATTCAAAAAAGCCGAGCGGCAGCGCAGGCCGCGCTGGCCCGCCTCGTTGACCCCGCACGCGGCATCTACCTGGTGTCGCCGGTGTACCAACACGGGCTGTTCATGGACAACCTGGAACTCTGGGCTCACGGCTTCACTCACCAACCCGCCCAAAGCGCCCGCCACCCCAGCTTCACCGAGTCCATCCGCTCGGTGTTCTGGGACACAGCGCACCAGCGCTACCTGGTCTCCACCCAGCCCGGCCAACGCGACACCGAACACGCTTTCTACCCCGACGCGGTGGCTCAGATCTTTCCTCTGCTGGTGAATTTTCCACGCCTGCCCGGCGGCGCCCGTCAGCACTACCGCCGCTGGATGCAGGCACACCGCAGCGAGTGGCTGTCGCAGGTGCACGGCGACTTTGCCTGGGGCCTGGTCGCTGTCGTGGCCCTGGACCAGAAAGATCTGGCCTCGGCACGCTGCTGGCTGCGCATCAGCCTGCCCTACCGGCACAGCTCTCACTGGACCGTGACCGACGAGGTGGTGGCCCAAATCCTCCAGAACCGCCCCCTGACGGCGCACCCTGACGCCAACGCCTGCCCGCAAGCGCCCTCCCAACACCCCATACCTGCCCCCACTCCCACACCGCCATGAACACACACCGTCTGCACACGATTGTTTTGGCCGCATGCTGCCCCGTGGCCGCACTCGCGCAGCAGGATGGGCCTGCCGAAATGCCCACCACACCTACCGCCGCCAGCCCTGCCCCCGAGCGCAGCCTGGAGGCCTACACCAGCCGCCAGTCTTTGAGCAACGGCTACGGCCGCTGGCACGAGAGCGGCCTGCGCGGTCACTGGGGCTTGGACGACCACCTGCTGGGCGCAGAAATCGCCACCATGAAACGCTTTGGCGAATCCGGCCGCTTCATCGGCCTGTCCGACACGGTCACGCTCCATCCCGACTGGTTTGCCACGGTGTCCGTGGGCGCAGGCGACGGCGCCAGCTACCTGCCGGATCAGCGCATCGACGCTTTCATCAACCGCAAGCTGCTGAGCGACCGCCAGCTGGTGGCCACATTGGGCACCGGCTACTACCGCGCACCCGACGGCCACACCGACCGCGCCTTCAGCCTGGGCGCCACCTACTACTTCGAAGCGCCCTGGGTGCTGCAGGGCGAGGTGCGCTTCAACGAAAGCTCGCCGGGCAAGGTGCGCACCCACCAGCAATTTTTGGCTGCCACGTGGGGCCGCGAGCAGCAGACCCAGGTCATGCTGCGCCACGGCTGGGGTGGCGAGGGCTACCAGGCCATCGGTGGCGGCCTGTCGTTGGTCAACTTCAGCAGCCGGCAATCGCAAATCCATGTGCGCCACTGGCTGGGCCGGCAATGGGGGGTGAGCGTGGGCCTGGAGCGCTACAGCAACCCCTACTACACACGCAAGGGCGCCACGGTTTCGCTGTTTTGGAAAGTGCCCTGATGGCCCGCCCCACACCCACCCTCACCGTGGGCCAACAAAACACGCTGGCCTACGCGCGCGAGCAGTTGCAACAGGCACGCAGCGTGTTGCAAGGCGGCCGCCCGCACCGCAGCCTGCTCAGCACCCGCTGGAGCCTGGCTGGGGTGCTGGGCACACTCTTGATGGCGGCGATCCCTGTGGCCGCCCTGCTGGCGTTGCAAGCACCCTTGCGCGAACTGTGGCAAGGCTGGCTGCTGTGGTGGGCTGAACGCCTGGCGCTGCCCCTGGCACTGACGCTGGAAAACGGCGTCCCGACACTGGGCTGGCTGTCGGGCAGCGCCAACGCCCAGCTCCCCAGCACCACCATAGGTGCGGTGACCACCGCCGTGGTGATGGGCGCCTACGCCGGCACCTACCGATTCAGCGACAGGCAACTGCCGCTGAAATACCTGGTTCGCGTGCTGTGTGTGGTGCAGGCCAGCGCGCTGCTGTTTTTTCTGCTGGTGCCGTCCCGCTTTGCCTACACGTTGTCGGGCTACCTGGCGGCCAGCCTGGACGCCGGCTTTGTGCTGATGCTGGTGCTGCCCGTGTTGCTCACCATCGGCTGGGGCGTGCTGCGGCTGCCCCTGTACCAAAAGCTGCTTTACCCCGTGCTGATGCTCGGCTACTTTGCCCTCATGGTGCCGCACAAGGCCCTGCTGACGCTGCTCATCCTGCAGCAGTTGTCGGTGTTGTTCATGCCCCTGCTCTACCTGTGCTTTGGCACCGTGCTCGACCTGATGATTTTTGTCGCGCTGTACTCTTGGCTGGCGAGCCTGGCGCCCGCTGACGCGGTGGCCGACGCGGGCTGAACATGGCGCGGCCCCCACGCCCGCAGGCCCTGCGTTGGATGGGGTCGCTGGGTTGGCTGGTTCTGGCGGCCGCGCTGCTGCTGGGTGGCGCGCTGGCCGCCAACCACATGATGCAGCGCGAGGACAGCTTGTCCGTCGTGCTGTTGCTGCCCGACGCAGGCAGTGCCGATCTGCCCATCGCCCAGGCCTGGATGGATGCGGCCAAGGAAGAAGGCCTGCAAGTCACACCGATGACGGACGACGAATTCATGCGCTACGGCGGCGCACAAGGGCGCATCGCCGGCGTCATCCTCCCCGACTCGGTCCACCGTGAAGCGTCCGACCTGCTGATCAGCCAGCTCTACGACCATGTGCATGCGGGTGGCCACCTGTTTCTCACTTTTGATGCCGGCCTGCAGACGCCCGGACAAACCGCTTTTGCGACCGATACCTCACGCCTCTCGCGGCTGGCGGGCGTGGACTACGCCATGTACCGGGCACTGGGCGAACACACCTTTGCTGACGACCGGGTGCTGGGCAGCCGCGCCGCCGAACAGCAGCTGGGCCTGCAGCCGGGCAAGCTCGATTTCAATCACTCGGTGCAAGCACCGCTGGGCGAACTCACCACTTACGGCTACCCCCGCCTGCACTACCCCCACTTGCGGACCCAGCCCGCCGGCAACGCTCGCACCCAGGCGCTGCTGCAGTCGCCCGCAGGCGACGTGATCGTGGCCCAGCACACCTTTGGCGGCGGCGAGGTGCTGTTTGCCAACCTCCCGCTGGGTTACCTCAAGACCCGCACCGATGGCCACCTGCTGCACCTACTGCTCAACCATTTTGTGGTGCACATGCTGCAAGAGCCACGCCTCGCGGCGGTGCCACAGGGCGTGGGCGGCATGGTGCTCAACCTGCACATCGACTCCAATTCGGCCCAATTGCCCCTGCTGCAACTCGAACGCGAAGGCTGGTTCAAGCAGGGACCGTTTTCACTGCACCTCACCGCCGGGCCCGACACCTACGAGGTGGGCGACCGCATGGGCCTTGATCTCGACAACAACACGCCCATGCAGATGTTTCTGAGGCGGCAACTGGCCCTGGGCCACGAAGTGGGCAACCACGGGGGCTGGGGTCACAACGTCTTCGGCGTGCACGCCAACGACAACAATGCCGCGCAGTACGAGCCGCTGCTCCAGCGCAACCATGACAGCGTTTCCAGCATCATGCAGCGCCCGGCACGCACCTACTCTGCCCCGATGGGCAACCACCCGGTGTGGGCCCACCGCTGGTTGCAGGACAACGGCTTCAAGGCCTACTACTTCACCGGTGACAACGGGCTGGGCCCGACGCGCTCCTTTGTGAACGGCCAGCGCGCCACCTCGCGCCTGTGGGCTTTTCCAATCAGCAACTTCTACCAGATCGCCACCTTCGAAGAGTTGGAGCAACCTAGGCTTGGGCGCAGCGCAGACGACATGGCGCAGTTCCTGGACGCCTTGACGGAGCACGTGGCCGATGCGCGTGTGGCTCGGCTTTTCTACTTCCACCCGCCGGCCGCCGAAGAGTACCAAGACGTGCTCGATGGCCTGAGCCACCACGCACAGCGCTTGGCGTCGCTGCGACGCTTTCAGTGGTACAGCATGGAAAGCCTGGCCGACTTCATGAACCAGCGCGAACAGGTGCGCTGGCGTGTCCGACACCTGAGCATGCAGGCGAGGCAGTTGGTGGTCAGCACCGAGGCCGACCTGAAAGACATGAGCTGGGTGTTTCCGCTGGCCACGGCGAGCCGATTCGAGGTGCTGACGGGTCGCGCCAGCGTGCGCCGCGAGGCCACAGAA
>DASUIK010000108.1:0-8915 GCA_036279795.1 Burkholderiaceae bacterium
GCCCGGAGCGACCCCGATCCTCGTGGGCCGGGCCCCGAGCGACCTGCGCCCCCTCGACCTGCCCCTGCCTCGCCGGGACGGCAGCGGGCGGGGCTGCTGGTCCTCTCCCGGGCGGAGCCGCGAATGATCCTCGTCGAGAGCCTCGTCAAGACCTTCGGCTCCTTCAGGGCGGTCGACGACGTGAGCCTCGAGGTCCCCGCCGGCGAGATCCACGGATTCCTCGGCCCCAACGGCGCCGGCAAGACCACCACCATCCGCATGGCCCTGGGCCAGACCGTGCCCGACGAAGGCTCGGTGCAGGTCATGGGACTGCAAATGCCGCAGGACGCGCGGGCCATCAAGGCGCGCCTGGGTGTGGTCAGCCAGTTCGACACCCTGGACCCGGACTTCAGCTGTGCCGAGAACATCCTCGTTTATGGCCGCTACTTCGGCATGCGCGATGCAGCCATCCGCGAGCGCATCCCGAAGCTGCTCGAATTCGCCGCCCTCACCCACAAGGCCAACGCCAAACCGGGCGAACTGTCGGGCGGCATGAAGCGGCGCCTGTCGCTGGCGCGCGCATTGGTCAACGACCCGCAGTTGCTGTTGCTCGACGAACCCACCACCGGCCTGGACCCGCAGGCCCGCCACCTGATGTGGGAGCGGCTGCAAATGCTGTTGCAGCAAGGCAAAAGCATTCTGCTGACCACCCACTTCATGGACGAGGCCGAGCGCCTGTGCAGCCGCCTGCTGGTGATCGACCACGGCCGCAAGATCGCCGAGGGCCGCCCGCGCGAGCTGATCGCCCAGCACCTGGAGCCCGACGTGGTGGAGGTGTATGGCGTGGGCGCGCTGGCCTTGCATGCCGCGCCCGAACACGCGGCCCTGCGTGCGTTGGCCGCGCGCGTGGAAGTGAGTGGTGAGACGGTGTTTTTCTACACCGCAGACGCCAAACAACTGATCAACGCCCTCAATGAACTGCCTGGCCTGCGCACCTTGCACCGCCCGGCCAACTTGGAGGATTTGTTCTTGAAACTCACCGGACGCCAAATCAGGGAAGAAGGCTGACCATGACCCACAACACCTCTTCTTTTTGGCGCCCCCCTGCCCTGTCCCTGCGTTGGTGGCCCGTCTTTCTGCGCAACCTGTTGGTCTGGCGCAAGCTGGCCATCCCCAGCCTGGTGGGCAACATCGCCGAACCCCTGATGTGGCTGGTGGCCTTTGGCTACGGCATGGGCGCGCTGGTCGGCCAGGTCAACCACGGCGGGCAGCAGGTGCCCTACATCCTCTTCCTGGCCAGCGGCAGCATTTGCATGAGTGCGATGAACGCTGCCACCTTCGAGGCGCTGTACTCCGCCTTCTCGCGCATGCACGTGCAAAAAACCTGGGACGGCATCATGAACGCGCCGGTGGACCTGGACGACGTGCTGCTGGCCGAGATGCTCTGGGCCGCGTTCAAAGCGCTGTTCACCGTCACCGCCATCCTGGGCGTGATGCTGGGCCTGGGCATCAGCCACAGCCCCAAACTGCTGCTGGCCTGGCCCATCCTGCTGGGCGTGGGCATCACCTTCAGCTGCATCGCGCTCATCTTCAACGCGCTGGCCAAGGGCTACGACTTCTTCACCTACTACTTCACGCTCTTCCTCACGCCCATGATGTTCCTGAGCGGCGTGTTTTTCCCGCGTGAGCAGCTGCCCGACTGGGTGCGCGAGGCCTCGGCCTGGTTGCCACTGACCAACGCGGTGGAGCTGGTGCGCCCGCTGTTCATGGACCGCTGGCCCGACAACGCCCTGCAGCACTCCCTGGTGCTGATGGCCTACACCGTGGTGGGGTTCTGGGTGGCGCTGGCGCTGACGCGCAAGCGCTTCGCCAAGTAAAGCCAGTCAGCCCTTGACCAGCCGCATCACCTCGCCCGCGTCCAGCGTGCGGGCGCGGTTCTGGATGTCGGGCAGGTGGCGCTCCTGCAGTGCCTTGGCGGGCCCCAGCAACCCCTGGTAGGTTTGGCGCAGCAGGTCGGTGGACATGACACGGCCACCGGCGTAGTAGCGCTGCGCCAACTGCCCCAAGGCGTAGGTGGTGGCAAACGAAAACGCCATGCCGGTGGCCTGCCCGGCGATGCCGCCCAACATGCGGCCAGCGGCCTTGCCGATGAGCCCTCCCAGCAACTTGCGACCAAACTGTTCGATGTACTGCGAGGTCAGCCCCACCCCGGCGGTGGCAATGAACTCGCGGATGTGGCCCTGGTCCAGCGCCACGCCGTGCGCCGCGCCGATGCGGTACACCATCTTGATCTGCAGCGGGATGATGGCCATGGACGCCCAGGACTGCGGCAACAGCTCCAGCGCGCCGTTGAGGATGGCGTAGTTGAGCACCATCTTGTCGAGCGCGGCCTGGTCCACGCCGGGCGGCGTGGTGGGCGCAGCCACTGTCGGGGCGTTTGGCGCAGCGGCGTCGGCATAGGCGGCCGTCACCGCGTGTGTTTCGATCTCTGCCGCGTCCACCGTGGGCTGGCCGCCCAAAGCGAGCTGGCCGCGCAGTTGTGACAGGAAGGCCTTTTCGGCCGTGCTGGCCACACCGTCGGCATCACACACCGCCACCGCCCATTCGTAGGCCAGCTGCCGGTGCGATGGGTCGGTCAGTGCGGCGGCGGCGGCGTCCAGGCTGACGCGCTTGAGCAACGCATCCTGCACCGCCTGAGCCAGGTGCTGGGCACCGGCCGTGCCATCGAGTTGCTGAGAGAGATCGCGGATGAACTGCCGCTCGCTGTCGGCCTTGCTGCCGTCGGACATGGCCGCCTGCACCAGGATGTTGAGCAAAGCACGTTGTTCGTTGGGGTTCATGGCAAGGACCTTGACTGAGTGGGGGACACAAAAATTATGCTGGCGCGGGCAGGTGTTCGCGCAGCGACGCCAGAAAAGCCTCCACCGCCACGGGCAGATGGCGTCCCGCCAAGGCCTGCACCTCGATGTCGCGCAAGTCCATGCCGGCGTCGCTGATGGGGCGGGCCACGATGGCGCCCTGCGCCACCAGGCTGCGGGTGGCCACCTCGCTCGACACCGACAGCCCGCCGCCGTTGAGCACAAAGTGGATGACCGTGCGCGCATGGTTGCTCACCATGGCCGGCGCCAGCTGCAGGCCTTGGCGGCTGCACACGATGTCCATCATCTGGCGAATGGCGGTTTCGGCCGGTGGCAGGGCCAACGGGTAGCGCCCGAGCTGGGCCAGCGTGACACTGGCGCGGTCGGCCAGCGCATGGCCAGGTGGCATCAAGGCCAACACGGGCGCGGGCTGGCGGTAGAGCACCGCGATGTCTTTTTGTGGCGCACGGCTGAAGCACAGGCCGATGTCGGCCGCGCCCTGGCGCACGGTCTCGGGCACTTGGGGGGTGGGCAGCACGGTCACCTCAAACCACACCCCCTGGTGCTGGCGCTGGAAGTCCACACAGAGGCGCGGCACCAGCTCATTGGCGAACGCGTCCGAGGTGGCCAGGCGCACCTGGCCAGCGCGCAGACCCTGCAAAGCGCCGATGTCTTCCAACGCCCGCTGGGCGTCCAGTTCGGCGCGGCGCGCATGGGCCAGCAGGATGTCACCGGCGGCCGTCAACACCATGCCACGCGGGTGGCGCTCGAACAGGGCCACCCCCAGTTGCGCTTCCAGCGCCGCGATCTGGCGGCTCAGGGCCGAAGCGGCCACGTGCTGCCGCGCCGAGGCCTCGGTGAGCGAGCCGGTGTCGGCCACGGCCTTGAAATAGCGCAGTGCCGTGTCTTGCAAAAGATGAAGTCGCATGGATTTGCCCAATTCGGATGTTCTGCGTTAGCGATTTGCCATTTTGGCAAATCGGCTTGCCGAAATGGTGTTGGCGCTGCGCGCGGCCCTTTTCTAAGATGCGCTTCACCGATCAACTTTTCTGGAGCATGGGCATGGGTCTGACATCGTGGGTTCGTGGGGGTGTGGCGCTGGCGTGCGCCCTGGTGATGGGTACCGCGCTGGCACAAGCCCAGTGGCCCGAGCGCCCGGTGCGTGTCATCGTGCCTTTCCCGGCCAGTGGCGCCACCGACCTGATCGCCCGCGTGGTCACCCAGCGCGTGGCGCAAGACCTGGGTCAACAACTCGTGGTGGACAACAAACCGGGCGCTGGCGGCACCATTGGCGCCACCGAAGCCGCCAAAGCCGCGCCCGACGGCTACACCGTGCTCTTCACCACCAGCAGCACCCACGCCATCTCGCCCCACCTCATGCCGCGCCTGAGCTACGACCCGGTGAAGGATTTCACCCCGGTCGCGCACGTGGCCGACGCGCCCAGTGTGCTGCTGGTCACGCCATCGCTGCCAGTGAAAACCGTGGCCGAGCTGATCGCCTACGCCAAGGCCAACCCAGGCAAGCTCAACTACGCCACCAGCGGCAACGGCACCATCGTGCACCTCAATTCCGCAGCCTTCAGCGCCCAGGCCGGCGTCGACATGACCCACGTGCCCTACAAGGGCACGGCACTGTCCATCCCCGATCTGGTGACCGGCCAGGTGCACGTGTTGTTCGACTCGTTGCCCACCGGCATGCCCCATGTGGCGGGCGGCAAGGTGCGAGCCCTGGGCGTGACCAGCCTCAAGCGCACCGCTCTGGCACCCGAGCTGCCCACGCTGGCCGAGTCGGGCCTGCCCGGTTTTTCGTCGGTGACCTGGTTCGGTGTGTACCTGCCTGCCGGTGCACCGCCGGCCCTCGTGGACCGCGTGCACCAGGCCTTCAGCAAGGCCGTGCAATCGCCTGAGTTGAAAGCCAGCCTGGCCAAGCTGGGCGTGGACCCGGCCGACCCCGGCACGCCAGCGAAGTTTGCCGCCATGGTGCAGGCCGACAGCGCCCGCTGGGCCAGCGTGATCCGCCAGCACAAGATCAAGGTGGACTGACATGAACGCCATCGCCACTTCACTGGACTGGGCCCTGCCCTATGCCTCGCACCGCAGCGCGGTGATGGGCCGCAACGTGGTTTCGACCTCTCACCCACTGGCGGCCCAGGCCGGCCTGCGCATGCTGCTGGCCGGCGGCAACGCGGTGGACGCGGCGTTGGCCGCCGCCATGACGCTCACCGTGGTGGAGCCCACCGGCTGTGGCATCGGCAGCGATGGCTTCGCCATCCTGTGGGACGGCAAGGAACTGCATGGCCTCAACGCCTCGGGCCGATCTCCCGCAGCCTGGACACCCGGGTACTTTGCCCAGCGCGGCGGCATACCCGAAATGGGCTGGAACGCGGTCACCGTGCCTGGCGCGGTGTCGGCCTGGGTGGCCTTGTCGAAACGCTTTGGCAAGCTGCCGTTTGCCCAGCTGGCGCAACCTGCCATCGACTATGCGCGCAACGGCTTCCCGGTGTCGCCCACCATCGCCCGCCAATGGGCCCTGGGCGCGGCCAAACTGGGCGCTCAACCCGGCTTCGCCGAATGTTTCATGCCCGGCGGACGGGCGCCCCAAGCGGGCGAGATATTCCGCAGCGAGGGCCACGCCCGCACGCTGGAGCTGATCGCACACACCGAGGGTGAGGCCTTCTACCGGGGCGAACTGGCCCGCGCCATGGCCGCACACAGCCAGGCCCATGGCGGCGCGATGACCGAGGCCGACCTGGCCGCCCACCAGGCAGACTGGGTGGGCACGGTGAGCCAGCCGTTTGGCGACACCGTCATCCACGAAATCCCGCCCAACGGCCAAGGCATCGCCGCGTTGATGGCGTTGGGCATGCTCGAAGCCCACGGCATCGGCCAACACCCGGTGGACAGCCTGGAAACCGTGCACGCCAGCATCGAGGCCATGAAGCTGGCATTTGCCGACCTCAACGAGTTCAACGCCGACATCGACGCGATGCGGGTGACGCCGGCCGAGTTGTTGAACCCCGACTACCTGAAGTCGCGCGCTGCCCTCATCAACACGCAGCAAGCGCAAGACCCCGGCTGTGGCGCGCCGCGCCCGGGTGGCACGGTCTACCTGGCCGCAGCCGATGCCTCAGGCATGATGATTTCCTTCATCCAGTCCAACTACATGGGTTTTGGCTCGGGGGTGGTGGTGCCGGGCACGGGCATCAGCCTGCAAAACCGGGGCCATGGGTTTGTGCTGACGCCAGGCCATGCCAACGAGGTGGCCCCACGCAAGCGCCCCTCGCACACCATCATCCCGGCCTTTGCCATGAACGCCGACGGCACACCCCGCATGGCCTTTGGCGTGATGGGTGGACCGATGCAGTCGCAAGGGCACCTGCAGATGGCGCTGCGCGTGCTGCGTTACGGGCAAAACCCGCAAGCCGCCGCCGATGCGCCGCGCTGGCGCGTCAACGGAGGCAAAACGGTGGCGGTGGAGCCGCACATGGACCCGCAGCTGGTGGCCGACCTGCGCGCGCTGGGCCACGAGGTGACGGTGGAACACGGCAACGGCGTCTTCGCCTTCGGTGGCGCGCAGTTGGTGCTGCGGCAGGGCGACACCTACGTCGCCGGCTCCGACCCACGCAAGGACGGCCAGGCGGTCGCTTTTTAAAGCACCCCGCCCCGCATCGCGTCCACACTGGCACGCACCACGCCTTCGACGGTCCCGCTCTGTGCAAACTGTTTGCGCAGGTAGGTGGCGTGGTTGCCGTCGCGGGCCGCCGTGCGTTCGATCTCGTCCCTCGCGGCGGTTGAGTTGAGCGCCACAAAATGGGGCTCGATGCGGCGCAGCGTGGCCAGCACGTCTTCACGGATGGAGATCTGCTCTCGCGTCTTGGGGTTGACCATCATGCCGTCCAGCCCAAAGCGGCAAGCCTGGAAACGGTTGTAGGTGTAGACGAGGTAATCGTCCTCCTCGGGCGGCGCCTCCTTGCGCTCCAGCAGGTGGCGGCACAGGGCCTGCAAGTAGCAAGCCAGACCGGCGGCGCGCTCCACGGTCAGTGGCGTGTCGCACACACGCAGTTCGATGGTGCCGTATTCCGGCTTGGGCCGGATGTCCCAGTAAAAGTCCTTCATGGACTTGACCACGCCAGTGGACTCCATCTTGGTGAAGTACACCGTGGAGAACTCGTCCCAGCTCAACGTGAAGGGCGCACGCCCGCTCAAGGGGAAGGCAAACACCGAGTTCAGACGGGCCGAGTCGAACAGCGTATCCACGCCCTGAAAATAAGGCGAGGAAGCGGACAAAGCGATGAAGTGCGGCACATAGCGGTTGAGCGAGTGCAGCAGGAACAGCGCCTCGTCGGCCGAAGCGCAACCGATGTGCACGTGCTGACCGAACACGGTGAACTGCTTGGCCAGGTAGCCGTACAGCGACGACAGCTCCTGGAAGCGCGGCTTGGAAAAAATGCGCTGCTCAAACCAGCGCTGGAAAGGGTGGGTGCCTCCGCCGGCCAGCTCGATGTTGAGGCGGTCGCACGCGCTCACCAGAGTGTTGCGGATGTCGCGCAGCTGCGCCAGCAGTGGGCCGTGTTCGGTCTGGATGGAGGTGGCGATCTCGATCATGCTCTGCGTCATCTCCGGCGTCACCACACCCGGGAAGGGCTTGCGCGAGAGCAACTCCAGCAAATCGTTGGCGGTGCTGGAGAGATCGAGGTCGTAGGTGTTGACGAGCTGCATTTCCAGCTCCACACCCATGGTCAGCGAGTTCGAGGACTTGAAGGTTTCCAATGGCATGGGTTCGTCTCCTCAACTTGACTCTTGGGTCACGTGGGTTTCACGTGCGGCCAGCAACGCCCGCTGTGTGACCAAAGGCCCCAGCAGCTCCAGCACCACCACCAGGCCCGACAACACACTCAAAGCCTGCACGGCGGGCTCCAGCCCCAGCAGACGGCTTTGCTCCAGCAGCAGAATCGCAAAGGCCGACAAGGGCGTCAGCGCCAAGCCGGTGAGCACACCCTTGCGCTCCGTGATGCCACTCAGGCGCGCCACGCTCAGGTTGCACAACACTTTGCTCGCCGTGCGCACCACCAGCAAGGCAGCGCCCAAGGCCAGACTGGTCCACACGTTGGCCCAATCGATCAGCGAGGCCACGTACACGAACAGGAACAGCCCCAACAACTCGCCCACCGTGCCAAAGTCGCGTTGGGCGTTGGTGAGGTGCACCCGCCGTTCGCGCGCCACGATGCCGAAAGTCAGCGCGCCGAGCAAAGGGGACAGCTGGAGGCCAAACGACGCGGTGGTGAGCAGCAACACCGACAGCGCAAACACCATGGTGACGCCACTGGCGGGGGTGCTGCGCGCGCGCAGCAGCCAAGGCACGAACACCCCCAGCAGCGTGCCCACCGCGATCGACGTGCCCAGCACATGCACGCTGCCAAAGGCTGCGGCCACCAGATCGCCCGTGGTGCTGATGTGCCAATAGCCCACCACCAGCTTGAGCGCCATCACGGCCATCAGGCAATTGATGGCACACAGGTGCAGGACCCGCTCGGTGACCTGCCCGGCGCTGTGCAGTTCGTTGGCCACGCGCACGATGCCGGCGGGCGACGCCGAAATGGCCAACGAGGCCACCACCAGGCGCACATCGGGTGCAACGTTGAAAAAACCGGTGACCACGTAGACCGACGCGAAGGTGATGACCGACTCGCCCAGCCCCACCAACAGCACCCAGGGGTTGTGCCGAAACCAGCGCAGGTTGATGCGGTAGCCCAGCTCGAACAGCACCAACGACAGGGCCACGTTGGCCAGGAAAGGCAGGCCCGGCACCGCATCGGTGAGGCCGGGCAAGTTGATGAAGCCCCCCACCAGGCCCACCGCCACGTAGCTGGTCACACGCGGCACGCGCCAGGCTTCGTGGACGCGTTCGGCCAGCAACCAGGCCAACAGCAGCACCAACGGCCAGGCAATGGATTGAAGCAGGAAAGTCAGGTCGGTCACCATGCGCAAGGCACTCCTTTTCGATGGGGCCGATGGCCTCGGGCGGCGCCGAGACGTGGCCGGGATGGCCGCGCCCGAAGACGCGGCCCGAAGGGGTCA
>DASUIK010000109.1:0-3568 GCA_036279795.1 Burkholderiaceae bacterium
AGGTCCAACGCCTTGATGACGATGACCATCCAGCTCGCCAGCGACATGCCCAGCAACAGCAGCGCCACGCTGCGGGTGACCCAGTCGCCCTCGTTCCACACGTGGGCCAGACCCATAGAGGTTTCCATGACTATTTACTCCAGTACAAAGTTGATCGGTACGTTGAACCACATGGCCTCGGGCATGCCGGCGCGTTTGCCCGGCACGTAGCGCCAGCGGCGCACGGTGTCGAGCGCGGTCTGGTCCAGGCGGTCAAAACCGCTGGACTGCGCGATTTCGGCCTTGGACGCACTGCCATCGGTTTCAATGAATACGCGCACCAGCACCTTGCCCTGTTCGCCCAGGCGTTTGCTCAAGGGCGGGTAGGTCGGACGTGGGTTGTTGAGGTAGTCGGCGTTGCTTGACGGCAACTCGATGCGCGGCGGTGCGGGGGGCGCCGCAGGCGCGGGGGCCGGTGGTGCAGGTGCTGCGGCCACCGTGATGGGCGGCGTGGGCGGCTGGGGCTGCGTCGTGCCCGTGGGGGCGTTGGGCGCAGGTGTGGTATCTGCGATGGCCACTGGCACCGGGGCCGGCGGCAGGGGCGCGGGTTTGACGGGTGTTTTTTGCGCCGGTTGTGGCTTGGGTTGGGGCGCCGGCGGTGGTGGCGTGACGATGGGCTTGGCCGGTTCGATGAACTCCACCAGCACCTCAGCGGGCACCACCATTTCCACCGCGCGCCGCAGCAAACCGCTTTGCAGCGCCCACAAGCCACCCACGTGCAGCGCCACCACGCCGAGGGCGATGGCGGTGTTGCGGGGGAGCAGGGGCGTGCGGGGCATGGAACTCGGCGCGGCCGCACCCGCAGCGGCGGGGGCGAAGGAAGTCGTGAGCGGGTTCATAGTGTAGGAAAAGCCAGGGCTGGGCAGGTGTTGCTAGGGGCGCAGCACCCAGTGGGCTGCGAGCAGCACCAACACCAGTCCAAGCAGCAGAAACATGTTTGCATTCTAAATGAGAATTGGTCGTATTCGCGAAAATACCGCCATCACTCGGGCAAATTCAGCAATGCTTTGTCCACATCGGCCAAGGTGCGGCAGCCACACAAGGCCATGGCCACTTCCAGTTCGTCGCGGAGCAGGCGCAGCACGTGGGCCACGCCCAAGGCGCCGGCATTGGCCAGGCCGTGCAGCACGGGGCGGCCGACCATCACCGCGTCGGCGCCCAGGGCGATGGCCTTGAGCACGTCGGTGCCACGCCGCAGGCCGCCGTCCACGATCAGGGGCACGCGGCCGGCGATGGCCCGCGACATCGCGGGCAGCAGTTGTGCCGTGGCCGGGACGGTGTCCAGCGTGCGTCCGCCGTGGTTGGACAACACCACCCCATCCATGCCCAGATCGATGGCCAGACGGGCGTCGGTCGGGTGCGTGATGCCCTTGAGCAGCAGGGGCAGGCGGGTCTGGCTGCGCAGCCAGACGACGTCGTCCCAGTCGGGGGCTTGCGGCAGCAGCTGATCGAAAATGCTGCTTTGACCCGGTGGTGTCGCGGTGGCGGGTGGCGGCTCCAGGTGAACGGCGTGCAGTCCGGGCGGCAGGCGGAAGCCCTGGCGGCGTTCGGTGTCGCGCACGCCACTCACCGGCGCGTCCACGCTCAGCACCAGGGCCTCGAAGCCACAGGCCTCGGCGCGCCGCACCAGGGCCAGCGTGGTGTCGCGGGGGGCCTGCCAATACAGCTGGAACCAGAGCGGGCCACGCCCGGCCTCGCCCAACACCAGAGGCACCACTTCTTCCATGGGCGTGTTGGACTGCGTGCTCAGCACAAAACCTGTGCCCTGCGCCGCCGCAGCCAGGGCGGTGGCGGCTTCGCCATGGGGGTGCAGCAGCTTCTGGTGCGCCATGGGGGCCACGATGAGGGGGCTGGGCCATTCGCGCCCCAGCAGCGTGGTGCGGGTGTGGCCGTGGTCCAGGCGGCGCAGCACGCGTGGGTGCAGCGGCAGCTTCTGCCAAGCGGCGGTGTTGGCGGCGAGCGTGTGTTCGTTGGCGGCGCCGCCTTGCACATAGGCCCAGGTGGCGGGCGCCACATGCTGCCGTGCCCAGGCCTCGTGGTCGGCCAGCGACACCACGTCGGCGGGCACGCCGGCCGATGTGGCGCTCACGTGTTGCTCCACATGCGCAGCAGGTTGTGGTACGTGCCTGTGAGCGCCGTGGTCTCAAGGGTTTCGCCGTGCTGCGCGCGCAGGCGCAGCAGGCTCATGTCCATGTCGTAGAGCAGGCGGCGCTGCTCGTCGCTGCGCACCATGCTTTCGATCCAGAAAAAACTCGCCACGCGCACGCCGCGCGTGACCGGCTCGACCCGGTGCACGCTGGTACCGGGGTAGATGACGGCGTCGCCCGCAGGCAGCTTGACCCGCTGTGAGCCAAAGCTGTCATGTACCACCAGTTCGCCGCCGTCGTAGCTGTCGGGGTCGGCCAGGAACAGGGTGCAGGAGATGTCGGTGCGGACCCACTGCCCGTCCGTGCGCGAGCGCAGGACGGCACCGTCGATGTGGTCGCCGTAGTGGTTGGCGTCGCCACCGTAGCGGTTGAACAGCGGGTTGAAGATCTTGCGCGGCAGGGCCGCCGAGAAAAACAGCGGGTCGCGCTGCACGGCAGCCAAAACCACCGCTTGCAACTGGCGCGCGACGTCGCTGTCCTGCGCCAGTTGCTGGTTGTTTTTCTGCGCCAGGGCCTGCCCGCCCGCGCTGCTGCGCCCATCCCGCCAGGGTGCGTCGTCGCCCAGTTGGGCTTGGACGCTTCGGAGTTCATCCTTGGAGAGGAGGTTTTTCAAATGCAGCAGCATGGTGCAAAGCGCGGGCGGGCAGGTTGGTGCAGGGGCGTCCGGTGGCTCAGAACAAGGTCTTGATCGTGAGCTGGACGGTGCGGGGCGCACCGGGCGTGTAGAAGCCACGGTACAGGGCGTCGGCGTAGAGCTTGTCCGTCAGGTTGGTGACGTTGAGCTTGACCAGGGTGGTGGCAGTCAGGTTGTATTCGGCCATGGCGTCCACCGTGACAAACGACTTGGCCACCAGGTTGCGCGCGCCTTCGGGGTTTTGTTTGCCGCGGTAGTTCAGGCCGGCACCGATGCGCAGCTTCTGCGTCAGGCGGTAGGTGGTCCAGAGGCTGGCGCTGTGTTTGGGCGTGAGGGCCGGGCGGTCGCCTTCGACCTGGGCGCCACCACCGCTGCTGGCCAGTGCCACGTTGCTCTCGTCGATCTTGGCGCTGGGGATCCAGGTGTGGTTGTAGAACACGTCCCAACGCGGGTTGATGCGCCCGGCCAGGTTGAACTCCATGCCGGTGGCGTGGCGTTTGCCCGACAGCAGCTCTTGCTGGGCGGCGGTGTCGGGGTCGGTGTTGCGCTCGTTGTACTTCTGCGAATGGAACAACGCCACGCCCAGGGTGGAGCTTTTCTCGAACAGCTCGAATTTGCCGCCCAGTTCGAAGTTGCGGCTCTTTTCCGGCCCGGTGTTGGAGAGTCGGTTGCTGGGTGCGGCTGGGCTGAACTGGTAGGTGTCGCCCGAGGTGTTGTACGAGGTGCCGAAGGACACGTAGTAAGACGC